>PUOZ01000173.1 GCA_003553165.1 Thioalkalivibrio sp. | reverse complement strand
GTTGGCTCCCCGGGTCCGGCGCCTGCTCTGGCGCCTGCTCCTGCGGCGGCTCCGGCCGGGTCGGGGCATCCGGCTCCGCTGTGGTCCCGGTGTCGGTCGGGCCTGCCGGCGCGGGCGGCGGGAAGAAGCGCTGCAGCACCAGCGCACTGGTGATCCCGGTGATCGTCGCGAACAGGGTGGCGAACAGCGTCGTCGGCAGGATCGCGGCCGGTTCCGCCGCGCCCAGGCTCGCGCGCAGGGCGATCACGCCCGTGGGCAGCAGGGTGATGCTCGAGGTGTTGATCGCGAGAAACAGCGCCATTGCGTTGGTTGCCGTGCCCGGGTGCGGGTTCAGCTTGTTCAGTTCCTGCATCGCCCGGATGCCGAAAGGGGTGGCGGCATTGCCCAGCCCCAGGATATTGGCCGAGAAGTTCAGGATCATCGCCCCCATGGCCGGATGCTCTGGAGGCACGCTGGGGAAGAGTCGCGTCATCATCGGCCGCAGCAGCCTTGCCAGCACCGTCAGCAGCCCGCCGGCCTCGGCGATTTTCATCAGCCCCAGGAACAGGGCCATGACCCCGACCAGCCCGATCGCGAGTTCCACGGCGCTGCCTGCGGAACTGATCGCGGCCTGGGAGAGCTCCTGCATCGGCTGGCTGTCGGTGCCGATCTCGGTGAGTTCCCGCCAGGCGGCGCTGAGGAAGGCGGCGGCAATCAGCACGAAGAAGATCAGGTTCATGGAATGATAGCGGCTCTCAGCGATTCTCGCCGCGGGATACGGCACGCAATACGAAGTCCAGAACGCGGGTGGGGAGCAGCCATTTCAGTGTGGCGAAAAGGCGGGTGGGGAAGGTGACGCGGTAACGCGCCTTGGGTCGGCGCGCTTCCAGTGCCTGCACCACGGCCTTCAGCACCGCTTCCGGTCCCAGCGTGAACGGGGCTTCGCGCCCGGGGTCGCTCAGGCGTCGCTCGGACCGTTCGTAGGTCTGGCGCCAGTGGCTCTGGCGGGGCCGGATGAAGCGCCGGTAGGCGAGGAAGGCATTGGCGCGGAAGCGGCTGCGGATCGGTCCGGGCTCGATCAGCACCACGTGGATGCCGCTGCCGTGAAGCTCCTGGCGCAGCACGTCGCTGAGGCCCTCGAGCGCGAACTTCGAGCAGACATAGGCCCCGCGCAGGCGCAGTCCGACCAGGCCGAGGACCGAACTGTTCTGGATGATGCGACCCTCGCCCTGCTTGCGCATGGCCGGGATCAGGGCATTGGTCAGCTCCAGCCAGCCAAGGACGTTGGTCTCCAGTTGGGCGCGCAACGCCTGCCTGGACAGGTCTTCCACCGCCCCCGGCTGACCGTACCCCCCGTTGTTGAACACGGCGTAGAGGCGGCCGCCCGTGCGCGTCAGCACCTCGTGCGCCGCGCTCTGGATGCTCGCGGAGTCGTCGAGGTCGAGGCGCAGGGCCTCGAATCCCTGGCTCTTCAGCCGTGCGACACATTCACCCCTGCGCGCGGTCGCGAAGACCCGGTAGCCCCTTTCCTTCAGCCCCAGCGCGACGTGTTCCCCGATGCCGGAGGAGCAGCCGGTGATCAGGACCGCTCGGGCGGTCTGGTCCATGTCAGTAGGTCAGGGTCACGACGTTGTCCTCGATCACCTCGCCGATGAAGGCTGCACCTCCGCGCATGCCATCCATTTCGGGAATGGCGTTCTCCGGAGTCAGCCCGTTCTCCTTCATCGCGCCGGTACAGGCGTAGAACTTGACGCCGGCCTCGTGGGCATCCTGCATGAAACTGTAGACCGACTTCTCGCGCGCCGTTCCGGGATGGATGGTTTCCGCAAACCCCTGGATCAGCAGGCGCGTGCTCTGTCCGGCGAAGTACATCTCCACCTCGAGATCCATGACCGCCGCCACCGTGGCCTGGAAGAAGGGTGCCCCCAGCGTACCGTAGCGGTCGAGATCCAGGGTCAGCAACATGATCACGATCTTGTCGGCCATTGATTTCCCTCGGGTTTGTCTCCGCGCGGCTCCGGGCGGAGCGTGCCTTGGCGCGATTGTCGCAGGGTGATGCTTTAATTCGCAAAATTCAGACGCATAATACGCCCATCCTGCGCAGAATCCGGAGTTGCAAACATGCCGATTTACGAATATGAGTGCCGCGACTGCGGCGAAATGACCGAGGTGATCCAGAAGGTGTCCGATCCGGCGCTCGCCGACTGCCCGTCCTGCGGTGCCGGGGGTCTGACCAAGCTGGTTTCCGCCGCGGGTTTCCGGCTGTCGGGCGGCGGCTGGTATGAGACCGACTTCAAGAAGGACAAGCAGCGGAATCTGAAGGAGGCGCCGAAGTCGGAATCGAAGCCATCGGCGGGTACCGCAGCCCCGGCTCCTGCCCCCGCCCCCGCCCATGCCGGGGGAGGGTCCCCTGCGGCGGCCAAGGCGGGTTAGGTGCTGGTACACTTTCGCCGCTACCTGATCGCGGGGCTGCTGGTCTGGGTGCCGCTGATCGTCACCGGGCTGATCATCAAGTTCCTGGTGGATATGCTTGATTTCACCATCCTGCTGCTGCCTCCCAGTTGGCGGCCGGAGGCGATCCTGGGGTTCAGCGTGCCGGGAACGGGGGTGGTGGTGGCGATCGTGATCGTGTTTCTCACCGGCATCGTCGCGGCGAACATCGTCGGTCGGAAGCTGTTCGACCTGGGCGAGGCGATCGTCGATCGGATCCCCCTGGTACGGTCGATCTACAGCGCGGTCAAGCAGGTGATGCATTCGCTGTTCAGCAACGGCGGGCAATCGTTCCGCCGGGTCCTGATGGTGCAGTATCCCCGCGAGGGGCTGTGGACCCTGGGTTTCCAGACGGGTGTCGGAGTGGGGGAGGTGCAGCACCGCACGGACAGGGAGGTGGTCACCGTGTTCATCCCGACCACGCCCAACCCCACCTCGGGGTTCGTCATCATGGTGCCGCGCGAGGAGGCGATCGAACTGGACATGTCAGTCGAGGACGGCCTGAAGTTCGTGATGTCGCTGGGGGTGGTCGTGCCGGACTGGCCGGCGTCCGTAAAGGGGCAGAAGGGGCAATCGAAGCTTGCGCCCGAGGTGCCCAAAACGTAACATCCCATGCCCTTCGCGACCGTCGGGCCAGGGCGCGGCGGCGCGACCCGAACAACATGGCGGACACGCCTCATCTGGCTGGGAACTGGCGCAATGCGGACTCATTTCTGTGGACTGGTCACCGAGGCGGAACTCGACTCGGAGGTGACTCTTTGTGGTTGGGTCAACCGTCGCCGCGACCATGGCGGCGTGATCTTTGTGGATCTGCGCGATCACGAGGGTTTGGTCCAGGTGGTCTTCGATCCCGATCGGGCCGAGATGTTCGCACGCGCCGAACAGGTTCGCAGCGAATACGTGTTGCGTGTGACCGGCCGGGTGCGCCGGCGCCCCGAGGGAACGACCAACCCCGAGCTCAGGACCGGTGCCGTGGAGATCCTCGGGATCGAGTTGGAGGTCCTCAACGCCGCCCGTACGCCGCCGTTCCCGCTGGACGATGAAGACGTCGGCGAGGAGACCCGCCTGCGCTACCGCTACGTCGATCTGCGCCGGCCGGTGATGCAGGAGCGGATGCGCTTGCGCGCCGCCGTCACCCGCAGCCTGCGGCGCTTTCTCGACGATGCCGGCTTCCTCGATATCGAGACGCCGATGCTGACCAAGGCCACGCCCGAGGGCGCACGCGACTATCTGGTTCCCAGCCGCACCCATCCGGGCAGCTTTTTCGCGCTGCCGCAGTCGCCGCAGCTGTTCAAGCAGCTCCTGATGATCGGGGGCATGGACCGCTACTACCAGATCACCCGCTGCTTCCGCGACGAAGATCTGCGCGCCGACCGCCAGCCGGAGTTCACCCAGCTCGATATCGAGATGGCGTTCGTCGAGGAACGGGACGTGATGGCGCTGAACGAGCGCCTGATCCGCAGCATGTTCCGTGACGTGCTCGGTGTGGACCTCCCGGACCCGTTCCCGCAGATGGCCTATGCGGAGGCGATGACGCGCTTTGGCTCGGACAAACCCGACCTGCGCATTCCGCTGGAATTTACCGAACTGACCGACGTGATGCGCGAGGTCGACTTCAAGGTCTTCAGCGGCCCGGCGAACGATCCCGAGGGCCGCGTGGCCGCGCTGCGGCTGCCCGGTGGCGGCACGCTGTCGCGCAAGGAGATCGATGATTACACCAAGTTCGTGGGCCGCTATGGCGCCCGCGGGCTCGCCTACATCAAGGTCAACAGTCTTGCCGAGGGTCCGGGCGGGTTGCAGTCGCCGATCCTGAAGTTCCTGCCCGACGCCGTGGTGCAGGCCATCCTGCAGCGCACCGAGGCCGTTGATGGCGACCTGATCTTCTTCGGTGCCGACAAGGCCACGGTGGTCAATGAGAGCCTGGGCGCGCTGCGCGTTCGGCTGGGGCAGGACCGCGGCCTGGTCGTCGAGGGCTGGCAGCCACTCTGGGTCGTCGATTTCCCCATGTTCGAGTGGGATCCGAAGGAAAACCGGTTCTACGCGCTGCATCACCCGTTCACGGCGCCCGCCGTGGGGGACCCGGAGGGTCTGCGCGCCGATCCGCGCGCGGCGCTGTCGCGGGCCTATGACATGGTCCTGAACGGTACCGAGGTCGGTGGTGGCTCGATCCGTATCCACAGTCCGGAGATGCAGCGCGCGGCCTTCGATCTGCTCGGAATCGGCGAGGCGGAGGCCGCCAAGAAGTTCGGTTTCCTGCTCGAGGCCCTGACCCTCGGCGCGCCGCCGCACGGCGGCATCGCCTTCGGCCTGGATCGGTTGGTGATGCTGATGGCCGGTGCCGGCAGCATCCGCGACGTGATGGCCTTCCCGAAGACACAGAGCGCAGCCTGCCCGCTCACCGAGGCCCCGGCAAGCGTCAGCGATGCCCAGTTGCGTGAACTCGGGATCCGGTTGCGAGCGCAGCCCGCTGCCAGTTAGGTCTGCCCTTGCCAGACCCAGGCGATTCCGGACGCATGCGCGCTACCGTCGTCACGGTCCACGGATGGCACATGACCGGGCTGGAGATGCTGCTGTTGCGCCGGCGGCTGCGCCACGCGGGTTACGAGGTCCGCGCCTTTCGCTATGCCTCGCGCCGGCAGACGCCGGAACAGGCGGCGCGGCGACTGGCGGCTTACCTTGAGGGGGTGCCCGGGGACGTGGTTCACCTGGTGGCGCACAGTCTCGGGGGTATCGTCGTGCGGCACCTGTTCGCGCTTGCGCCGGTGCAGCGTCCGGGGCGGATCGTCATGTTGGGCAGCGCGCTGTCCGGGAGCCGGGCCGCGGCCAGGATGGCGCGCTCCGCGCTGGGGCGCCAGTGGCTGGGCCCGGCTCTGGATCGCGGATTGCTGGGCGGCAGTCCCCTGCTGCAGGGTCGCGGCGTCGGGATGATCGCGGGCAGTCGGGGACTTGGCCTCGGGAGCCTGCTGCCCACGCTGCTGCCGCGACCGCACGACGGTACGGTCGCGGTGCAGGAGACCGAGGCCCCCGACGTGACCCGGCACCTGCAGGTGCCGCACGGCCATTTCGGTCTGTTGCTCTCGCGCCAGGTGGCGGATGCGGTGATCCGGTTTCTGAAAAGCGGTGAGTTCTGACCGGATTCCGTGCCGGCGCGTTGCCGTTGCATCGGTGTGGCAATGCCCCGCGACACGGGTACACTGGCGCGGAGCGAGAGTCAGACTCTTTTCTAAGGTATTTACAGCGAAATACGGGATGTGAGATGGCCGGTCATAGCAAGTGGGCGAATATCCAGCACCGCAAGAATGCCCAGGACGCCAAGCGGGGCAAGCTCTTCACCAAGCTGATTCGCGAGATCACCGTGGCGGCGCGCGCCGGGGGTTCGGATGCCAGTTCCAACCCGCGCCTGCGCCTGGCCACGGACAAGGCCCTGGCAGCGAACATGACCCGCGACACCATCGATCGGGCAGTGAAGCGGGGCGCCGGGGAACTGGAGGGCGTGAACTACGAGGAGATCCGCTACGAGGGCTATGGACCCGGCGGCGCCGCGATCCTGGTGGACTGCATGACCGACAACCGTAACCGTACCGTTGCCGAGATCCGCCATGCCTTCACCAAGATGGGCGGGAATCTCGGCACCGATGGCTCGGTGGCCTACCTGTTCGAAAAGAAGGGCGTGATCAGCTTTCCCTCCGGAACCGACGAGGAGGCGGTGATGGAAGCGGCGTTGGAGGGCGGCGCCGAGGACGTGCTGGTGGACGAAGACGGCGCCATCGAGGTGCTTGCGGACCCCGAGGCCTTCGATGCCGTCAGCGCTGCCTTGAGCGAGCGCGATCTGGAACCCGAGAACGCGGAGGTGACCATGCGCGCGGGTACCGTGGCACCGCTGGACGACGAGACTGCACAGTCCGTGCTGAGGCTGCTGGACATGCTCGACGACCTGGACGACGTGCAGAACGTCTTCACCAACGCCGATTTCCCCGAATCCGTGACCGGCGGCTGAGACGGATGCGCATCCTCGGCATCGACCCCGGCTCCCGCGTGACCGGATTCGCGGTGGTGGATGCAAAGGGCAACCGTCTGCAGGCCTGTGGGTTCGGCGTGATCCGCCCCGGGGACGGGGAATTGCCCGAGCGCATCGGTGAGATCTTCGCCGGCGTGGTCGGTGTGATCGCCGAACTGCAACCTGCGGCGCTGGCGATCGAGTCGGTGTTTCTCGCCAGGAACGCGCAGTCGGCGCTGAAACTGGGCCAGGCCCGCGGAGCGGCGATCTGCGCCGCGACCCAGGCCGGGCTGCCCGTTTTCGAATACGCACCGCGCGCGATCAAGCTCGCGGTGGTCGGCAGCGGGCGGGCGGAAAAGGCCCAGGTGCAGCACATGATGCGACAGATCCTGCAGATCGCGGAGCCGCTGACCGCCGATGCGGCGGACGCTCTGGCGGTCGCCGTGTGCCACGCCCATACGCACCATACCCGCGGCTATGCGAGTCGCCATCTTGCGGCCCTGGCGGCGCGGTCGTGATCGCGCGGCTGGAAGGCATCCTGCGCACGCGCGATCTGCAGAGCGTGCTGCTCGACGTGGGCGGGGTGGGTTACGAGATCGAGGTGCCGTTGTCGACGCTGGCGAGTCTTCCCGAGGCGGGTGCACCGGTCGTGCTCTTTACCCATCTGGTGGTGAGAGAGGACGCGCATATCCTGTTCGGGTTTCTGCGTTCGCGTGACCGCGATCTGTTCCGGCGCCTGATACGGGTGAACGGGATCGGTGCCCGGCTCGCGCTGGCAATGCTTTCGACCATGGCGGCCGACGAGCTGGCAGGCCATATCACGGGCGGCAATGTGGCCGCGCTGACGCGCGTTCCGGGCATCGGGAAGCGGACTGCGGAGCGGGTGGTGCTCGAGCTGGGTGAACGCCTGACCGAACTGGGTTTCGGCGCCGCCACCGGCGGCGATGCTGGCGCGCCTGGACGCGGCGTCGAGCGTGAGGCCGCAGCGGCACTCGAGGCCCTCGGTTACCGTGCGGCTGACGCCGAGCGCATGCTCGCAGCGGTACGCGGACAGGCGGAGACCACTGAAGCGATGGTGCGGCTTGCCCTGCGCGCCACGCTGCGTTCCTGAGGAAGATGCGCCTGCGGCCTTGCCTTGGAGTGTCGGTGCCGGTCCCGGCCATGAGAACGAGGCATGGCCGATGGCCGGCGCCTGAAAGCCCAATGAGTACCGAGCGGGTTGCCATCACCGGGACCCGGGATTCGATTTTTTTGCGTCGATTCCGGGTGTAAACGATGCCCCCTTCCGGTCATACTGTGATCATGGAGTCCCGTCTGGTCGATATGCAGGCTCTTCCCGAAGAACGGGGCAACGAGGTCAGCCTGCGTCCCCTGCGGCTGGCCGAATTCGCCGGGCAGCCACGCGCGGTCGAGCAGATGGACCTGTTCATCCGGGCAGCGCGTGGGCGTGGCGAGGCGCTGGATCACACCCTGGTCGCGGGGCCCCCGGGACTGGGCAAGACCACGCTCGCGCACATCATTGCGCATGAGTTGGGAGTGGGGCTGCGCCAGACCTCCGGGCCGGTGCTGGAACGGGCGGGGGACCTGGCGGCGATCCTGACGGCCCTGGAGCCGAGGGACGTGCTGTTCGTCGATGAGATTCATCGCCTGCCGACCGTGGTGGAAGAGGTGTTGTATCCGGCGCTGGAGGACTTTCAACTCGATATCATGATCGGCGAGGGCCCGGCGGCACGGTCGATAAAGCTGGATCTGCCGCCGTTCACGCTGGTGGGCGCAACGACGCGCGCGGGCTTGTTGACGGCGCCCCTGCGTGACCGGTTCGGCATCGTCCAGCGGCTGGAGCATTACAAGGTTGAGGATCTGGCCGGCATCGTCCGTCGTGCGGCCGCGTTGCTGAAGGTCGGTATCGAGCCCGGAGGGGCGATGGAGATCGCCCGGCGCGCGCGCGGGACACCACGGCTGGCCAACCGTCTCCTGCGCCGGGTCCGCGACTTCGCCCAGGTCCGCGCCGACGGGTTCATCTCCGGTACGGTTGCGGGTGAGGCGCTGGATCTGCTGGCAATCGACG
>PUOZ01000016.1 GCA_003553165.1 Thioalkalivibrio sp. | reverse complement strand
GTTCCAGCCGGTGACGCCCATGGCGGTGTCGGCGACGGATGTCCGGGCGCGCATGCGTGCGGGGCGATCGCCCCGCTACCTGTTGCCCGACCCGGTGTGGGACTATATACGCGAGCATGGTTTGTACGGTGCCGGCCGGCAGGTCGGTTGAACGGGGACGAGTCGGCGGCATGCAGCTGCCGTGGAGGTGGATCATCAGCGCGACCGATAATGTCGAGACGCTGGACTGGGCGGAGCTGCGGGACGTGGTCCTCGCCGCCCTGGAAGACATGAAAGCCGTGGATACGGTGGTGCTGGACGTGCGCGGCAAGACCGGTATTACCGATGTCATGGTGGTGGCCTCGGGCAATTCCAGTCGCCACGTCAAGGCCATTGCCGATCGCGTCGGCGAGGATGCCAGGAAACACAACATGCGCCCCCTGGGTGTCGAAGGCGAAGACAGCGCCGAGTGGGTGCTGGTGGACCTGGGCGACGTGGTCGTCCACGTGATGATCCCGAAAATGCGGGAACTCTATCGCCTGGAGCGCATCTGGGGCTTCGACGAGTCCGAAGACAAGGCCTCCCGGAGCGGCGGCGTGCCGGGCTGAGCATGCGGGTTCAGCTCACCGCCGTGGGGCAGAAGATGCCCCGCTGGGTGGCGGACGGCTACCGGGAATACGCCGGTCGCATGCCCCGGGAGCTGCGCCTGGACCTGCGTGAGCTGCCCGCCGGTGATCGTGGCCGTGGTGGCAACCCGGAGCGCGCCCGGGAAATCGAGGGGCAGCGGCTTTTGCAGGCCGTGCCGCGCGACGCTCGGGTGATTGCGCTGGATCAGGGCGGACGCAGCGTGGATACCGAGGCGCTGGCCGCCGCCATGCGCGACTGGCTGCAGGAGGGCCGGGACGTGGCCCTGCTGGTGGGCGGGCCGGATGGCCTGGACCCGGACTGCCTGGAAGCCGCGCAACAGCGCTGGTCGCTGTCGCCGCTGACGCTGCCGCACATGCTGGTGCGGGTGCTGGTCGCGGAGCAGCTCTACCGCGCCTGGACCATACTGGCCGGCCATCCCTACCACCGCTAGCGCGGTCATCGGGTGGCGCCGAGAATTTTTACAGCCTTCGAGGTGCATCGCTATGCCTGGAGATACGCAGCCGGATATCTACCTGGCCTCGCACTCCCCGCGCCGCCGGGAACTGCTGGGCCAGATCGCCCTGCCGTTCTCGCCCCTGGACGTGAGCGTGGACGAGAGCTGGGATGAGGACGAAAGCCCCGAGGTGTTCGTCATCCGGGTTGCCCTGGAGAAGGCGCGGGCCGGCTGGGCACAGGTCGCCAATGCCAACCCGCTGCCCACCCTGGGGGCGGATACAGTGGTCGTGCAGGACGGCACCGTGCTGGGCAAGCCCCGGGACCGGGACGATGCCCTGGCCATGCTGGCCACTCCGACGCCGGAGCAGGCAAACCTGCTGGGCGCCTGCCGCTTCCAGGCCAACCGCGCGCTGCTACACACGGATACGCGCCTGATGCCGGAGTCCCGGCGCGTCTGGGCGTCCTGGAACTATCTGGCCCGGCAGCAGGGCGTGGACGAACAGCGCGTCTCGGTCTCGTACTACATGAACAGTCTGCACCGGCTCGAGCGGCGCAAGGACTACATCATCAGCCTCAACCCCTGGCGCGAACCCCATCCCACCACCGTGCTGGGCGAATACCATTGGCGGCATCCGGTGCTGGACACGGCGGCGGTGCAGGCACAAGCTCGTCTTGACGACATCCAGGGGCTGAACGGGGTGTACATTGCTGGGGCATGGACCGGATTCGGCTTTCACGAAGACGGCATCCGGTCGGCCGTCGATATCGCCGGGTCGCTCGGTATCTCGCCCCCCTGGGAAGAGCGAGACCCGGAGCGCGGCGAGCCACCCACCGCACCAGCCGAGGTCTCCAGGGCCGCCTGATGAATGCCGCGCAGATCTACCCCTGCCAAGTGATGCACCAGCGCCTGTTCCCGGTGCGGTACGGTTTCCGCTACCGGATCGTCAGTGCCCTGTTCGACATCGACCGGCTCGATGCACTGGCCCGCGAACGCCGGTGGTTTTCGCTGGACCGGTTCAACCTGTTCAGCCTGCACACCCGCGATCACGGGCGCCGCGACGGCAGCCCCTGGCGTCCCTGGATCGAGGCTCGCCTGGCCGAACACGGCGTGCACCTGGACGGAGGCCGCATCCGCCTGCTGGCGATGCCGCGCATCCTCGGCTATGCGTTCAACCCGCTCAGCGTCTGGTACTGCGAACACCGCGACGGCAGGCCGCGGGCCGTGCTGCTCGAAGTGCGCAACACCTTTGGCGAACACCATCACTACCTGCTGCACGAGGACGGCGCACCAATCCGCTGGCCGGTACGAGCGACCAAACCGAAGCGGTTCCACGTGTCCCCGTTCATCGACATGACGCCGTTCTATACTTTCCGGCTGGGCGAACCGGGCGAGAGCCTGCGCATCGCCATCCACGAATACCAGGACAACGAATTGATGCTGGTTGCAACCCAATCCGGACAGGCCCGGGAGTTCAGCGACGGCAACCTGCTCCGCACCTTCGCCGCCATGCCCTGGGCGACCGCGAAGATCATGGTCCTGATTCACTGGCAGGCACTGAAGATCTGGCTGCGCGGTGGACGCTATCACCGCAAGCCCAAACCACCCGCTCAGGAGGTCAGCTGATGCCATCCGAACCCGGTTCCTTCATCGCCATCGAGACTGCGGCGGGCCAGGGCGGACCCTCCCCGGCATTGCGCTGGCTAGCCCGTGCCCTCCGGTCCATGGAACGGGGCAAGCTCACCCTGATCGATGCTGCCGGCAACCGCGTCGTGCTGAGCGGCGCCGGGGCCGGTGCCGAGGCCGTGTGGCACTTCCGGCGGCCCTGGCGCGCCCTGCTACGGCTGCTGCGGCGCGGCGAGATCGGGTTCGCGGAGGGCTACATTGCCGGCGACTGGAACACGCCGGACCTGCAGACCCTGATGCAGTTCACCGCGGACAACGAGGGACCGCTTGTCCGCCTTGCCGAGCGACCGGCCTGGCAACGGCAGCTGGATCGCCTGCGGCACCGCCTACGCCGCAACAGCCGGCGCGGGAGCCGGGCCAATATCCGCTTCCACTACGACCTCGGCAACGAGTTCTACCTGCAGTGGCTGGACTCGACGATGTCCTACTCCTCGGCCCTGTTCAGCAAGGGTGACGAGGCACTGGAGACCGCGCAGCAGCGCAAATACCTGCGCCTGCTCGAACGGCTGGACGCGAAGCCCGGCGCGCATATCCTCGAGATCGGCTGCGGCTGGGGCGGGTTTGCCGAGGCCGCCGCCCGACAGGGCTACCGGGTCACGGGCATCACGCTGTCGCAGGAACAACTGGACTATGCGCGGGAACGGGTGGCCCGCGCCGGCCTGTCCGACCGCGTGGAGCTGCGTCTGCAGGATTACCGCGATCTTCGCGGGCAGTATGACCATATCGTCTCGATCGAGATGTTCGAGGCGGTTGGCGAGGAATGGTGGCCCACGTATTTCGACAAGGTGCGCGAATGCCTGCGCCCTGGCGGTCGCGCGGCCCTGCAGGTGATCACCATCGACGAGAAGGTCTTCCCGCGTTACCGGGAAAGTGCCGATTTCATCCAGCTCTATGTCTTCCCCGGGGGCATGTTGCCACCGGTACCCCGTTTCAACGCGATCGCCGACGCCGCCGGGCTGAACCGACTGGAGCAGGACTTCTTCGGCATGGACTACGCCCTCACCCTGCGGCGATGGTTCGAGGAGGTCCGGCGTTCTTCGGACATCATCCAGGCCCTGGGCTACGACGAATCTTTCCTGCGCATGTGGCGCTACTATCTGGCCTATTGCGAGGTCGGTTTCCGAACCCGACGGGTCGACCTGATGCAGGCCATCCTGGAACGACCCGCCTGAGATGACAGCCACCACCCGCGGCCGGCTGGGCGGTTAAGGGGTACCAGGGCTGCCCGACGCCGAATAGCGGGGTCAAGCTCGCGCACTCCATAAGCTGGAGTCCACCGTCATCCGCCATCGCGGCGTGGGTCCTGGTGCAGACTAACCGTGACTTTCACGTCGACCCGGTACGCCTTCGGGGCCCAAGAGGCCTGCAGATTTCGCCGGCAGGCACTACACTCGGGGAAAGCCATCTGTGAGGAGGCATGCCAGCAGCCCGACCGGTCCCGAAAATATCGTGGCAGCGGCGTATCCCGCTGCCCCCCGCCAAGGAAAGACAGGAATGAGCCGAATCCGGATACGCGAGGCCAGTTGGCCCGCCGACAGAAACGCCCTCGAGGCCGTACGCTGTGATGTGTTCATCAAGGAACAGAGCGTGCCGCGCAGCCTGGAGTTCGATGGCCTGGATGCCAGCGCCCTGCATTGGCTTGCACTCACCGAACGGGAAGAACCCGTGGGCACGCTGCGTCTGCTGCCCAGTGGACAGATCGGCCGCATGGCGGTGATCCGGGCATACCGGGGACAGGGTATCGGCTCCCGGCTGCTGCACCATGCCATCGCCGCCGCGGAGGCCCATGGCTGGAACGAGGTCTGGCTCAATGCCCAGTTCGCGCGCCGCGGTTTCTACGCACCGCATGGATTCATCGTCATCAGTGACATCTTCGAGGACGCCGGGATCCCGCATCAGCGCATGCTTCGGCGTCTGAAGAAGAGCATGGCAATGGCCGGCTGAAACCGTCGATGGGGGAGTCCCGGTGTCGGAAGAGCGGATCGGGGACACGGTAGAAGACGAACTTGAGCGGGCCGGCGAGAGCGTCAACGCCCTGCTCGAATCGGCGCGCCGGAGAATCTGGGTGCACACCCGCAGCCGGCTGCTCACGGCTTTGCCTGGGGTTGAGCTGGCGGCCGCGATGTCGCGGGTGGCGCGCCGCACGCGGCATGCCGATCTGCGTCTGCTGATCGATGACGACCTGAGCCTGAAAAGCGAGCATCCCCGCCTCACCTATACGGTCACTCGCCTCACCACGGCGATCGCGGTGCGCTGCCTCGCGCCCGCGCAGGACACCCCCGCGAGCCTGCTGCTGGTGGTGGACCGGACCGCATGGCTCTACCTGGTGCAACACAAGGGCCGTGTGGGCTTGCAGGCGGAACGGCGCGATCCCGCGGGTAACCGGACCGCCGCCGAACGCTTTGCGGTGGCCTGGGCGGCCGGCTTCGAATCGCCGGAACTGCGCAAGCTGATGCTGTAGGCGTAACTTGCGCTACAATCCGCGCCCCAGTGGGCCATGCAGAAAGTTCGGCACCAGATCGCTGCGCCGGAGACGCCGAACTTTCCGCGTGGCCCACTAGCAGCCTGCCTGACTTGGGCGCCCGTAGCGAGCCTCAGTGGGGCGGGTTGGCCGGACGTAACCCGACGGGTCTCGCACCCACCCATGGCCGCAAAGCAGCGTCGGCCCCGTCACCCCGGCACGTCGGGTTACGCTACGCTAACCCGACCTACAGAACTGGGCCGTGTGTTTTCACTTTGGCGGTGACCGGCCGCAGGAGGCCCCCGGAATCAATTGCCGATCCGCGTGGTCCCGCGCGATGACGGGAGCGAAACCGGTGCAGTCATCAACCGCGAAAAGGGAAAAGCCCTGTTTTTGATAAGAACTTTGACTTGCGAATACTTGACTTGGAGACTGGGGCGTAGTAACCGAGGGATGGAGGATATCCCGCCCCGTAAATCCCGGTTGGATCCCGCGGGCCCGACAACAGCAACTGGGCTCTCTTGAGACCGGGAGCCGCCGCCGTCAGCGACGGGTACCGGCACCGTGGTCTGCCGGAGGAGGATGGCACATGAAGATTTCCGTCAGGACGCCGCCGCCGCGCGGACCGTCAGGTGTGGCCAACTGGCTGATCCGACCCGGAAAAGGTTGGCATCACAAGGCCCGGGGCATGATGAAGAACCACATGTTCCTGCCGTTGGCAGTGATCGGCGTAGCCCTGCTGATCGGTCTGGGTATGAACGCCTGGATCATCTTCACCACCTGGTCGTCGATCCCGCATCTGGTGGTTCAGTCCTTTGTGCTATGGATGGGCTTTCTGGCAACGCTTACCGTCCCCATCGTCATCTATCACCACCTGGTCGCACCGCTGTTCCACCTGCGCCACTGGGCCCAGCGCGTCCGCGGCGGCAACCTTGCCGCGCGCATCCCGGTACCGGCCACCGGGGAATTCGCCGAACTGGCGCGGGACGTGAACAGCCTCACCGAGCAGTTGCAGCGCCTTACCCGCGAGATGCGCGATGAGGTCGGGGTCCAGACACGGCGGCTGGAGGACAAGTCGCACACCCTGGAGGTGCTCTACGACGTGGCCGCAAGCATCAACATGTCCCGCGATCTCGACGATCTCCTCACGCGTTTCCTGCAGAGCCTCAAGCGAACCCTGGGCGCACGCGCCGCCACCGCCAGGCTACTGACCCCGGACGGCCAGATGCGGCTGGTGGCCAACCTCGGATTCGACGCGAACGACACGCACTGCCGCGATACCCTGCCCATCGGACGCTGCGTTTGCGGCAAGGTGGTGGGGGGCAGCGAGATGCTCTGGAAGGCAGACGTCCACGAGTGCGGACGGGTCTGCGGAGACGACCAGGGTCACGAGCCGGCCATGCTCGCCGTTCCTCTGCAACACCAGGGACGCACCCTCGGCGTCTACAGCCTGTTCCTGGACGAGTGGCCGACGAACCTGAACGAGGACATGGACAATCTGCTCACCAGTATCTGCCGCCACCTCGGCATGGCCATCGAAAAAGCCCGGCTGGACGAGGAGGCGCAGCGGCTGACGATCATGGAGGAACGCACGCACCTTGCCCACGAACTGCACGACTCCCTGGCGCAGACCCTGGCCAGCCTTGGTTTTCGCGTGGGGGCGCTCGAGGAGTCCCTCGAGAGCAGCCGACCCGGAAACCTGCGCCGCGACGTGGACCTGATCAAGGCAAACCTGGGCCGGGCAAATACCGAGCTGCGGGAGCTGATCAGCCAGTTTCGGGCACCGGTGCATCGCGAGGGGCTCGTCACGGCACTGGAGAAGACCACCGAGGAATTCCAGAGCGAGACCGGGATCAGCATCTACCTGCAGCAGGAGTGGCAGTCGCGCAAGCTGCCCATCGAAATGGAAACGGAGGTGCTTCGCATCGTGCAGGAGGCCCTGTGCAACATCCGCAAGCATGCCAATGCCCAGTTCGTTCGGGTCTTGCTGCGCGCCGAGGCTCAGGGTGAATTCATGGTGATGGTCGAGGATGACGGCTGCGGCATCGAGGGTACGGCGAGCGGTGCCCCGGGCGAACACATTGGCCTGAGCGTGATGCAGGAGCGGGCCGCGCGGCTGGGCGGGGAGTTCCGCATCGAGACCGAACCCGGCGAGGGCACGCGCGTGACGCTGAACTTCCAGTATCCCAAGTCCGAAACGGTGGCATTCCAGCCCCGTCTGCAGGCCACACGATGACCCAACGCGTCCTGCTGATCGACGATCACACGCTGTTCCGGGAAGGCCTGCAGGAGTTGCTGAGCCGGCGCGACATCGAAACCGTGGGCGCCGTCGGCGACGGCGAGACCGGGATCCGTCTGGCCCGCGAACTCCTGCCGGACGTGATCCTGCTGGACATGCGCATGCCGACGATGAACGGACTCGAGGTTCTGCGGCGCCTGCGCCAGAACGGGCTGCGGATGCCCATCGTGATGCTGACCACCAGCACCGCGGAAAGCGACCTGATCGAGTGCCTGCGCAATGGCGCCCAGGGCTACCTGCTCAAGGAGATGGAACCTGGCGATCTTGTGGACGCCCTGGAGGAGATCATCGAAGGCAAGACCGTGGTCGCCCCACACCTGGCGCAATTGCTGGTGCGCGTGGTGCAGGGTCAGCCGGAACCGGCGCCTGATCAGCCCGGCCCCTTCGATGCGCTGACCCCGCGCGAGGGGGAGATCCTGAGCCTCTTGGCCGAGGGTCAGAGCAACAAGGTGATCGCGCGCAACCTCGGCATCTCCGACGGCACCGTGAAACTGCACGTGAAGGCGATCCTGCGCAAGCTCGGGGTGCACTCAAGGGTTGAGGCCGCGGTTCTCGCCGTGCAGCATAGCCTGAACGGCAACACTGCCCGCGGTACGGAATCTTCCGGCGACCCGTCGTAACCAACCCGCCATGACCCCACCAGTATGTCCGAACGCCCACGCGGCGCAATTCGACGCGCGCATCGGCATCCCCTGCGGGTGGCTTGCGGCGTTGCCTCAGCCGTAGTGCTTGTGTTGGGACCGGCGGCGACCGGCCCGCTGAGTGACCACGCCGGCGATCGCCTCCGGGCCGGGGATCTCCAGGCGCCGGTGGTCCTCCTGCAGCGCGACCAGGTAATGGGTACCGCCCTCGATCAGCAACTGCCGGAACAGGTGCTCGCCATCGACCTGAGCGACCACATAGCTGCCGCTCTCAACCACGCCGGAAGGGTCGACGATGATGATCACTCCATGCGGAAACTCCGGCGCCATGCTGTCGCCGAGCACCTGCAGCGCGAAGGGCTCGCTGCTGGAGCAACCGCCCATGCTGGGCAGGTCGATACTCATGCCGGCTGCTGCTCTTCCACCGCAGCGGCAGCCGCTGCCGGGGCGGCGTGACCATGGCTGCTGAAGAGGCTGTGCGCCGTGTGGTCGGAACCGGG
>PUOZ01000225.1 GCA_003553165.1 Thioalkalivibrio sp. | reverse complement strand
GGGATCGTGTTCGCCAGCCGCGAGGCGCGGCCGATGGGCGGCGTCGAATTCCTGCGCCGGGCCCGTGCCAGGCCGACCCAGCCCGATGTCCCCGTGGTGCTGACCAGCTCGGACGGCAGTGTCCAGGCGGCGGTTTCCGCAATGCGCGAGGGTGCGACGGATTTCCTGGTCAAGCCCTTTGGGATCACGGCGGTCTCGGAGCGGATCCGGCAGTTCACCGGCGAGGGCGGCGGCAGTCAGCCGGGCCTGGTGCTGGAGGATCCCCGCAGCCGGGAACTCCTGGAACTTGCCACGCGGGTGGCGGCCTCCGAGGTCACCGTGATGCTCAACGGCGAGTCGGGCGTGGGCAAGGAGGTCTTCGCGCGCTATCTGCACGCGCGTTCCGCGCGGTCCTCGGGGCCTTTCGTGGCGATCAACTGTGCCGCCATCCCCGAGAACATGCTGGAGGCGATGCTGTTCGGCTATGAACGGGGGGCCTTTACCGGGGCCTACGAGTCGCGGGCCGGCAAGTTCGAACAGGCACAGGGCGGCATGCTGCTCCTCGACGAGATCTCCGAGATGGACCTTGCGCTGCAGGGCAAGCTGCTGCGCGTGCTGCAGGAGCGCGAGGTCGAGCGGCTCGGCGGCAAACGGACGCTGAGCCTCGACGTGCGGGTGATCGCGACCTCGAACCGCGACCTGCGCGCGGAGGTGCAGTCGGGCCGGTTCCGGGAAGACCTCTACTACCGGCTCAGCGTCTTTCCCCTGTGGATTCCGCCGCTGCGCGACCGCCCCGGCGACATTCTGCCCCTGGCCCGGCATTTCCTGGCGCGCCACGGCCGCGGCATCGATCGTCCGGAGCTGGCGCCCTGCGCCGGCGGCCGGCTGGTCAACCATCCCTGGCCCGGCAACGTGCGCGAGCTGGACAACGTGATCCAGCGCGCGCTGATCCTGCGCCGCGGCCACGATGTCGACGCCGCCAGCATCCGCTTCGAGAACGTGGGCCCCGGTGACGGCCCGGCGGCCTGCGAGGATCCGGCGCCGACACGGATTCCCGGCGGCGTGCTCGGCCAGGACCTGCGCTCGCGGGAGGAACAGCTGATCCTGGATGCGCTGCGCGCGGAACGGGGCCGGCGCAAGGAGGTGGCGGCGCGGCTGGGGATCAGTCCGCGGACACTGCGCTACAAGCTGGCCCGCCTGCGCGAGGCCGGGGTCGCGCTGCCTTGACGGCACGGGCCGTCGCCGCCACACCGTTTCATTGAGGAGCTTGCCATGAGTGACATGCAGATCAGCCAGGTACTCGCCCAGATGCGCGCGCTGGCCCAGAGCGCCGGCGTCGCCGAGGCGGCCCCGCAGGGTCCGGCCAGCACCGAGTTCGCGAACCTGCTCAAGCAGAGCATCGAGCAGGTGAACCAGACCCAGCAGGCGTCGCGCACCGCGGCCACGGCCTTCGAGGCGGGTGATCCCAACGTCAGCCTGGCGGAGGTGATGGTCGCCTCGCAGAAGGCCAGCGTGGCTTTCGACGCAACGGTGCAGGTGCGCAACCACCTGCTCACCGCCTATCAGGAAATCATGAGAATGCCGATCTGATCGGCGCGGAATCGAATCCATGGCGAATTCACTGGCAACCATCAATGACCAGGTGCGCGGGCTGGCCAACCTGCCGCTGGAGCGTCAGATCGGCCTGATCCTCGCGATCGCCGCGTTCGCGACCCTGGTGGTGAGCCTGGTCCTCTGGCTGACCCGGCCCAGCTACGTGGTCATGTACCCCAACCTGCCGCAGCACGAGAGTGCCCAGGTGGCGGAGGCGTTGGAGCGCCATGGCGTCCGCTACCGGCTCGACCCGGGTTCCGGTGCGGTGCAGGTGGCCGCGGGGCAGCTGCACGAGTCGCGCCTGAAGCTCGCGACCGAGGGGCTGCCCAAGGCCTCCGGATTCGGGTTCGAACTGCTGGAACAGGACCAGGGCCTGGGTACCAGCCGGCTGATCGAGGACGCCCGTTATCACCGCGCCATCGAGGGCGAACTCGCGCGCTCGGTCGCTACGCTGGATAGCGTCGAAAGCGCACGGGTGCATCTGGCACTGCCGCGGCAGTCGGTGTTCGTGCGCGACCGTACCCGGCCGACCGCGTCGGTGCTGGTCAACCTGTATGCCGGGCGCAGCCTCGACGAGAGCCGCGTGGCCGGTATCGTGCACCTGGTCTCCTCCAGCATCCCGGAGCTCGAGCCCGAGGCGGTGACGGTCGTCGACCAGCGCGGACGCCTGCTGACGCAGCCTTCCGGCGGCCTCGACGGGCTGGCCGCCAGCGGGCAGCAGCTCGATTTCACCCGGCGGCTGGAAGAGACCTACGTGCGGCGGATCATGGAGATCATCAGCCCGATCGTGGGCGCCGACGCCCTGCGCGCGCAGGTGGCGGCGGACCTGGACTTCTCCCGGGTCGAACGCACCACCGAGGCCTACGATCCCGACTCGGCCACCGTGCGCAGCGAGCAGATCTCCGAGGACGAGAGCCGCGGGCAGGGCATGTTCGGCATTCCAGGGGCACTGGCCAACCAGCCGCCCGAGGCCGGCGTGCTCGGGCAGTTGCCGGGGGCCGGCGTGCCGGGAGAACAGAACGAGGCGTTCGGCAACGGGCGCGCCGTCCCCGGTTCCACCAGTCGCCGCACCGTGCGCAACTTCGAAGTGGACCGCACGATCAGCCACATCCGCGAGGCGCCCGGGGGCCTGCGGCGCCTCTCGGTCGCGGTGGTCGTGGACTACCGGGAGCGCCCGAACGAGGACGGCGTGCTGGAACGCGCCCCGCTGGACGAGGCCGAGATGGAGCGCATCAACACGCTGGTGCGCGAGGCGGTGGGATTCGACGCCGCCCGCGGCGACAGTGTGAACGTCATCAATGCCTCGTTCCGCGCGGTGGAAACGCCGGCACCCCTGCCCGAGCCGCCGGTCTGGCAGGAACCCTGGGTGATGGACCTGGCGAAGACTATACTCGCGGTGATCGTGGTGCTGGTTCTGGCGCTGACGGTGGTGCGCCCGATGCTGCGCAGTCTGGCGCAGCGCGGATCGGCGGCCCGCCGGGAACAGATGGCCCTGCCCGGCGGCGGCGTCGCCGAGGGTACCGGCGAACGGCTCGGTCTCGGGTCGACGAGCCAGGGCGCGCTGCCGGGGCCGGTGCCCGGCCAGCGCAACTACGAGTCCAACCTGGATACCGCGCGCGGCATGGTCCGCGACGATCCCAAGCGGGTGGCACAGCTGATGAAAACCTGGATAGCGGGCGATGGCGCAACAGGCTGACAAGGGTGGTCGCAGCGGCGCGGAGCGCGCCGCCGTCTTCCTCATGAGCCTCGGCGAGGAGAGTGCCGCCGAGGTCCTGAGGCACATGGGGCCGAAGGAGGTGCAGCGCCTGGGTACCGCGATGGCGAACCTGAGCAACATCTCCAAGACCGAGGTCAGCGAGGTGCTGGAGGAGTTCACCCAGGCCGTGGAGGAGCAGACCGCACTCGGCGTGGGCTCGGACGACTACATCCGCAATGTGCTGACGTCGGCGCTCGGCGAGGAGAAGGCGGGCGGGCTGATCAACCGCATTCTGCTCGGCAGGAACTCGAAGGGCCTCGAGGCGCTGAAGTGGATGGAGCCGCGGGCCGTCGCCGAGGTGATCCGCCTGGAGCATCCCCAGATCATCGCCATCGTGCTTTCCTACCTGGATCCCGATCACGCCGCCGAGGTGCTGGGCTTCCTGCCGGAACGCAGCCAGCCGGACATCCTGATGCGGGTGGCGAGTCTTGACGGCATACAGCCTTCCGCGCTGCAGGAGCTGGACGACATCCTGGAGCAGCAGTTCGCCGGCAACAACAGCATGCAGGCCTCGGCCGTCGGCGGCATCAAGAACGCGGCGAACATCCTGAATTTCATGGAGCCATCGAAGGAGACCGCGATCATCGACCTCATCCGCGACGCCGACGAGGATCTCTCGCAGAAGATCGAGGACCTGATGTTCGTCTTCGACAACCTGCAGGAGGTGGACGATCGCGGCATCCAGGCACTGTTGCGGGAGATCTCCACCGAATCGCTGGTGCTGGCGCTGAAGGGGGCGGAGGACGCGCTCAAGGAGAAGATCTTCAAGAACATGTCCAAGCGCGCGGCGGAAATGCTGCGCGAGGACCTGGAGGCCAAGGGTCCGGTGCGTCTCAGCGAGGTCGAGGCCGCGCAGAAGGAGATCCTCACCATCGCGCGGCGCATGGCGGAGAACGGGGAGCTCGCATTGGGCGGCAAGGGAGGCGAGGAGTATGTCTGACGGTGACGGGCAGGGTCCGGGACGGTGCGGGAATGCGGCGTCGTTGCCGCCGTTGCCTTCGCTGGCAGCGCGGCTCGCGTCGTGCCGCGGGCATGGGGCGCCGTCATGACGCAGCGGGTGATCCCAGAGGATTCCGGCGAGCTGGTGCAGCGCTGGCATGCACCCGATGTGGGCGCGCCGGCCCGTCCCCGGCCACCGGCGGCACCGGCGGCACAGTCCGCCCGTCCGACGGAGGCGGTCGAGCAGGCGCCGCCGCCGCTCACCCTCGAACAGATCGAGGAGATCCAGCGGGAGGCACGCGAAGAGGGCCTGCGGCAGGGAGAGGCGGAGGGCCGGCGCCTGGGTGCGGCGGCCGTGAAAGCCGAGGCGGGGAATCTGCGTCGCGTGCTGGAATCGCTGACGCCGTTTGCCGCGGCGCTGGACCAGCAGCTGGAGCAGGAGCTGGTGACGCTGGCGACGGTGGTGGCACGCCAGCTGGTGCGCCGGGAACTGCGCACCGACCCCGGCCAGATCGTTGCCGCGGTCCGCGAGGCGCTCGCGGTGCTGCCCAGCGGGGATCGCCGGGTGCGGCTGTACCTGCATCCGGAGGATGCCCGTATCGTGCGCGAGGCGCTCCACCTCTCCGAGCTGGAGCAGCCCTGGAAGGTGATCGAGGATCCGTCGTTGTCGCGCGGGGGCACCCGCCTGGAAACCGATACCTCCCGGGTGGACGCGACGGTCGAGAGCCGCCTCAACGCCGTGATTGCCGCGATGTGGGGCGACGAGCGGCGTGAAGATGGCTCCGGAACCGGAATGCCGGAGGAGGCGCGGCGGTGACCCTGCCTGCAGCCCTCGATCCCGACCTGCGCCGGGAAGGCCTGTGCAATGCCCTGGCGCGCTATTGCCGCCGGGCCGAGCGTGCCCGGACGCTGATCGCCGAGGGGCGGCTGGTGCGCATGGTCGGACTGACGCTGGAGGCGGAGGGAGTGCAGGTGCCGGTGGGCGGCCGCTGCCGGGTCGTTGGCGCGGGCGGGGCTGACGTCGACGCCGAGGTGGTCGGGTTTTCCGGGGAACGGGTCTACCTGATGCCGGTGGGCGAACTGCGCGGCCTGACGCCGAGTTCCCGGGTGATCCCCATTCAGCACAGCCGTGACGCCCTGGTCGGCGAAGGACTCCTCGGTCGGGTGCTGGACGGTACCGGGCGACCGCTGGACGGGCGGGGCCCGCTGGACTGCGAGGACCGCGTCTCGCTGGATGGTCGGCCTATCAACCCGCTTGCCCGCCACCCCATCCGCGAACCGCTGGATGTGGGGGTGCGGGCGATCAACGGGTTGCTGACCGTCGGCCGCGGCCAGCGGATGGGGCTGTTCGCCGGCAGCGGCGTGGGCAAGAGCGTGCTGCTCGGCATGATGACCCGGTACACGGCGGCGGACATCACCGTGGTCGGCCTCATCGGCGAGCGGGGGCGGGAGGTGAACGAGTTCGTCCAGAACATCCTCGGGCCCGAGGGGATGGCGCGGGCCGTGGTGGTCGCGGTGCCCGCCGATCACCCGCCGCTGATGCGCCTGCACGGCGCGATGCTCGCGACCTCGATCGCCGAGTATTTCCGCGACCAGGGGTTGAACGTACTGTTGTTGATGGACTCGCTGACGCGCTTCGCCCAGGCCCCGCGCGAGATCTCGCTGGCGATCGGTGAGCCCCCCGCGACCAAGGGGTACACGCCGTCGGTTTTCGCGCGCCTGCCGCAACTCGTGGAGCGGGCGGGCAACGGGGACCGGGGTGAGGGTTCGATCACCGCCTTCTACACCGTGCTGACCGAGGGCGACGATCACAACGATCCGATCGCCGATGCGGCACGCGCCATCCTCGACGGCCACGTGGTGCTGTCGCGCCGCATTGCCGAGGGAGGGCGTTATCCTGCGGTGGACATCGAGGCCTCGGTGAGCCGCCTGATGAACGAAATCGCCGATCCGGGACAGATCCGGGCCGCGCGGTTGTTCAAGCAGGTCTACGCCACCTATCAGCACAATCGGGACCTGATCAGCGTGGGCGCCTACCAGCGCGGCGCCGATCCGCGCGTGGACGCGGCGATCGAGTATTTCCCGCGCCTGGAGGGGTATCTGCAGCAGGACATGCGCGAGCCGGTGGACTTCCGGTCCAGCCTGAAGGAACTGGATGCATTGACCGGGCAGCAGGAGGAACCGGCGGTCCGTTCTCCCAAGGAAACCCCGCTTACCAAGACGACACCAGCGTACAAGGCGATGAACTGATCCATGACACGTTCCAAACGCATGCAGCCCGTGGCCCAGGTGGCCGACTCCCGGCAGAAGGATGCCGCGCGTCAGATGGGGGAGCGGCAGCGGATGCTCGATGAGCAGATCCGCCGATTGCAGGAACTGGATGCCTATCGCGACGAATATGCCCGCCGTTTCGAGGACGGCGCCGACGGCATGATGGGTCTCCATGTCCGTGAGTACCGCCTGTTCCTGGCCCGCCTCAACCAGGCGGCGGAGGAACAGGCGCGCAACGTCGAACGCGCCCGGCAGGCGCTGGAGCGCAGCCAGGGCGACTGGACCCGCTGTCGCATTCACAGCGACGCGGTGAACAAGGTCATCGACCGACTGCAGGTCGAGGAGCGCGACGAGGACGTCCGCAGGGAACAGTCCGACAATGACGAATTCGGCCAGCGGCCCCGGCGCCGGGACTCCTGACGCAGGCCGGGAATATGGCATGAATCTTGTTTGATCTTCATGGGCCACAGGCCCGAGGGTCCGGAAAGCCGGATCGTGGTCCACCCGAGGTCGTGGTGGGTTATCAAGGGAGAGCCGCTGCTTCTCCCAGTCAAGGGATATCGCCATGCAAGCCGCTGCATCTGCCCTGAACCTCCCGCCCCAGTTGCTGAGTGCGTTGAAGGAGCTGGACGTTCTGTCCGAAGGCGTACCCGATGCCGACGGGTTCTGGCAGCGTCTGGCCGAACAGCTGGAACGGCTGGAGGAGCTGGCGCCGGAACTGCCCCCGGGTGTCGCCGTCGAGGATCTGGCGGCCTGGCTGGCGGCCGGTCCGGGTGGGCATGTCTTGCCGGAGGGCGGCAATCTACTGCCAGGTCCGGGGGAGGGTTCCCCGTTGGCTTCCCTCGCCGCCCTGACCGGCGAGGGTGGTCCGGGTGGACCGCCGCCGGGTGCGCTGCCGGAGCTGCTCCGAGAGCATCTGCCCCCGGACATCACTGTCGAGGATCTGACGGCCTGGCTGGCGGCCGGCAATCCCCTGCCAGCACTGCCGGGTTCGGGGGAGGGTTCCCCGCTGGCTTCCCTCGCGGGTCTCCCGGGTTTGGGCGGCCCAGGCGGGGTGCCGCTGCGCGAGCAGCTGCTCGCGATGGCAGTGCATGCGGTCATGGATGGCTCGGGAAGGGTGCCGGGCGGTGTGTCGCCCGGGTTGACCGAAGGAACCGAGCGCGGGCTTCTGGAGCTGGCGGCGCTGCAGGCGCGCAACGCCAAGGGGCTGCAGCTGGGACAAACCCCCGTGGTGACGTCCGGAACGGCGGAGGCGGCATTGCCGCAGCTGCAGACGACGGGCGGTCTGGTGCTGCCGCGGCTGCTCAGTTTGGACGTTCCCCTGCAGCAACCGGGTTGGGACCGTTCCCTGGGTGATCGGGTCCAGTGGATGGTCAACCAGAACGTCCAGTTGGCGGAGTTGAAGCTCAATCCGCCCGGCCTGGGCCCCCTGGAGGTGAGGGTTCGGGTCGACGGCGACCGCACCCACATCAGTTTCCTGGCCTCGCAGGCGAACGTGCGCGACGCCGTCGATGCGGCGTTGCCCCGGCTACGAGAGATGTTCGCGGAGGGCGGCGTGTCCCTGGGTGATGTGACCGTGGGTCATCGGGACGGCGGCGACGGCCGCGGCGGGCAGGGGACGCCCGGCGAGGATGGTGCGGGTGCTACGGACGGGAAGCCCGACGATGCCCAGGCGGACCTCCTCCGCCCGGATGGCATGCGGGCCGGTCAGGGCCTGGTCGACTACTACGCCTGAATCCCCAACGCCGGCCCGGAGCAGCCCAAGTCCGGCAGGCTCCTAGGCGCAGGGGCTGCCGCCTGGCCCGCCTGGCGGATGACGCTGCGCTAACCCGACCTACAGGGCTGTGACTGTGGGAGGCGAGCCCTCTCGGCGACCGAACGCCGGCAAATCTTCGCTCAGAGCCTGGTCTCCCACAGGGGCGTCCCCTGCAACAGCTCAATCTCACCATCGGCAGAGCTTTGCTGCTCATCAAGTCCGCCATCGAGCTTACGGGCGCCGGCTTTTCGGCAGTGCCGGGCGGCAGGGCCGTCAAACGCCCGCCGGTCGTTTCCCGAATTTTATTCATCTATCTGAATATAAATGGAAAAAATCAAATTTTTTCCATGGCATGGCAATTGCTGACTACCTTGCAGAACGGGGAGGGTCGCAAACGCCATGATG
>PUOZ01000205.1 GCA_003553165.1 Thioalkalivibrio sp. | reverse complement strand
CGCTCGCCTTCCAGAACGTGCGTGATCGCGCCGTCGGCATCGGTGATTCGCAGCGTGAAGCCGAAGATGTCGAGCTGGGCCTCGCTCGCCAGAACCGGAGTGGCCATCGGGGCCAGGCCGATGGCCACCGCGAGGCAGGCCAAGCCAGACCATCGCCGAGCCCGGCCTCGGCCCGCGTGGGTCCCGGGCTCAGGATTCCAGGTAGGCACGGAGAATACCCTCCAGGCGATCCTGCGCGGCCAGCAGTGTTTCGCAGACTTCACGTACCGCACCGCGTCCACCTGGCGCCAGGGTGTGCCAGTCGGCATGGTCCAGCACCAGCGGGTGGGCGTCGCCGACGGCGATGCCGAGCGCGACCTGGCGCATGGCCGGGATGTCAACGATGTCGTCGCCGACGAATGCGCTGTGTTCCGGTGCAAAACCGGTCTGCGCCAGCAGTTCGATCAGCGCCGTGCGCTTGTCCCGGCGCCCTTGCAGAATGTGCCGTACCCCGAGGTCCCGCATGCGGTGCGTGACGACTTCGGAGTTGCGTCCGGTCAGGATCGCAATCTCGAGTCCGCCGTCCTGGGCCATCCGGATGCCGTGGCCGTCGCGGCTGTTGAAGGCCTTGTACTGCTCGCCGCCATCGCCCAGAAACAGGCTGCCGTCGGTGAGCACACCGTCGACATCGAGGATCAGCAGCCGGATCTGCCGTTGCCGCTCCAGCAGGTCAGCGGGCGTCAGGCGCATCACGCCACCCCCGCTCGGAGCAGATCGTGCATGTTCAGCGCGCCCACCAGCCGCAGGTTGTCGTCGACGACGGGCAGGGCGCTGATGCGATGACTCTCCATGGTCTGCAATGCCTGCACCGCAAGCCACTCGGGACGCGCGGCAAAGCTGTTGGCGGTCATCACGTCACCAATGGTCAGGCGATGCACGTCGAGGCCACGATCCAGGGTGCGGCGCAGGTCGCCGTCGGTGAACACGCCTTCGATCTCGCGGCCATCGTTGCAGATGATCACCATGCCCAGTCCCTTGCGCGAGATCTCCACCAGTGCGTCCCGGAGCGGCGTGCCGGCCTGGATGCAGGGGATCGCCTCGCCGGTGCGCATGATGTCGCCGACATGGATCAGCAGGCGGCGCCCGAGGCGGCCACCGGGGTGGGAACGGGCGAAGTCGTCGGCGGTGAAGCCGCGGGCATCGAGTACCGCTACGGCGAGTGCGTCGCCCATCGCCAGGGCGGCCGTGGTGCTGGATGTCGGTGCCAGGCCCAGCGGGCAGGCTTCGCGGGCCACGCTCACATCGAGATGGACCGTGGCCTCGCGGGCGAGGCGCGATACCGGGTTTCCGGTCATCGCGATCAGCGGTACGCCGAGGCGGCGGATGATCGGCAGGATGGTGAGGAGTTCGTCGGTCTCACCCGAATTGGACAAGACAATGACCGCGTCCTCACGGGTGATCATGCCGAGGTCCCCATGGCTCGCCTCGCCCGGATGCACGAAGAAGGCGGGGGGGCCGGTGGATGCAAGCGTGGCCGCGAGCTTGCCCCCGATGTGCCCGGACTTGCCCATGCCGGTGACGACGACACGGCCACGGCAGGCGAGGATGTGCTCGCAGGCCGTGAGAAAACGGGCGTCGATGCGCGCGGCGAGGGCGCTCACAGCCTCGGCCTCGATGGCGAGGACGGCCAGGGCCAGGCTGCGGGTATTTTCTGGGTCCAGCGTCATGCGGTTGCGGTCCATCCGAGAAGCATCAGGTAGGCGGCGAACAGGGCCAGCAGCAGGACTCCCTCACGGCGCCGCACGGTGCCCGGTCCCCTGCGGGGGCCCAGAGCGAGCAGGAACAGCAGGAAGGTCAGCCCCAGCATCACGGGATAATCTCTGATCAGCACGGTGTTTTCCAGCAACCCTGGCGCCAGCAGCGCGGGCACGGCCAGGACGGCGAGCAGATTGAAGAGGTTGGAACCAATGATGTTGCCGATGGCCAGTTCGTTCTCTCCCTTCCAGGCCGCGACGACCGACGTCGCCAGCTCCGGCAGACTGGTGCCGATTGCGACGATGGTCAGGCCGATGATCAGGTCGCTCACGCCCAGGGCGCCGGCGATCTCCACCGCACCCCAGACCAGAGCCTGGCTGCTGAGCAGCAGCAGGACCAGGCCCAGGCCCAGCAGGCCGAGCGCCCGCGGTAGCGGCATGGCTGCCGGCACCGCCTCCGTGAGATCGACGCCGAGAACGTCGGGTTCCATCCGGCCGCGCATCGCGCTGAATATCAACCAGGTGATCAGCAACACCAGTCCCGTGACCAGGATCAGCCCATCGATGCGCCCCAGCGTGCCATCCAGGATCAGGGCAAATCCCAGCAGCGTTACCAACAGCAGCACCGGGAACTCCCGGCGCAGGATGGCAGAGCGCACCAGCAGGGGAGCGATCAGCGCGCTCGCCCCGAGCACCAGCCCGATATTCGCAATGTTCGAGCCGATCGCGTTGCCGATGGCGAGTCCGGGGTTGCCCTGCAGGGCCGCGAGCACGGACACGAAGACCTCGGGCGCCGAGGTGCCGAAGGCAACGATGGTCAAACCGATCAGCAGCGGAGTGACTCCGAGGCCACGGGCCAGGCCCGAGGCGCCCAGCACGAAGCGGTCGGCGCTCCAGGTCAGGACGATCAGTCCGGCGACGACCGCAAGGATGGGGATCCACATGTTTGGAAGGGTCTGCTGCAACGGGGGCATGAGTTTACTGCCTGTCCCGCCATTCGTCTCCTGCGCCATACCCTTGGTCGAATGTCCACGAGCCTGGCGGGGTTTCGGGCTTTCCGCGGCCCGGTTACCATCAGGACCCCCTTTCAGGAGATCAAGCCATGGGCGCAGCAGCCTCCGGACACAGCCTGCGCCTGGCCGCGGTGCACGATGATGCCGATCCTGCGTGGAAGGCCTTCTACCCGGAGGACCTGCCCGAGGATTGGCGCTTCGCCTATTACGGGAATTACTGGAAGGATCTGCTGATTCCCGCCTGCGAGTGGGAACGGTTCACCCTGGATTCCCACTGGATCAGGGACCTGCCCGACGCGCTGCGCCTGTACTTCGAGGTCCCCGATGAACTGGCCGAGCCAGGCGACCCCTGTGCCCGCCTGGCGGCGGCCCTGGGCCCGCGGCTCGGTGGGCTCCTGGTGGCGGACCCGTCGGTGCTGCCCGCCGGCGTCCTGCCCCCGGTACAGTTGCTGGTGCGGGCGCCGAAGCAGCCGGCAGGAAACGGGGTCGGGGCCTCCGCGGCCTTTGCCAACGCGACGTCGGTTGTCGTGGTGCTCACGCCGGAACCCGGCCTCGGGCCGGCTGGGTGGCGTGCCCTGCTGGACGCGGTGCATGCCTGGCTGCCCCCTGCGCGCGAGGCGATCGTCTTCCTCCGCGCCGGTCCAGGGGAGCTGGAGACGGCGGAAACGATCCTGCGCCTGAGCGGTCTGGCGTGGCAGGGGCGTTGAAGGATCCGGTCCTCTGCCGCTGCCGAGGCAGCGGTGGCGGCAAGTTGACTGCGGCCTGGGCTGCTTTCAGACTGCCAAGTCCGGCAGATCAGGAGTGGACGGAACGTGAGTAAGGACCCGGTGTCACAGACACCGCATGTGGTGCTCGAAGATCTCGTCTTCCGCCGTGGCCGCAAGCTGATCTTCGACGGCTTGTCGCTGACCGTGCCGCGCGGACGGGTCACCACGGTGATGGGGCCGAGCGGCACCGGCAAGACGACGCTGCTGCGGTTGATCGGGGGGCAGCTGCGTCCCGACAGCGGCCGGATCTGGGTCGACGGTGAGGAGGTTGCCCGCCTTTCGAACCGGCGGCTGTATGCGCTGCGCAAGCGTATGGGCATGCTGTTCCAGACGGGCGCGCTGCTGACCGATATGAACGTCTTCGAGAACGTCGCCTTTCCCCTGCGCGAGCACACCAGGCTGCCCGAGGAGCTGATCCGTAATCTGGTGCTGATGAAGCTAGAGGCCGTCGGTCTGCGTGGCGCCTCTGACCTCAGCCCGGCGCAGTTGTCGGGGGGCATGGCCCGGCGCGTGGCCCTTGCCCGCGCCATTGCCCTGGACCCGGACATGATCCTGTACGACGAGCCCTTCGCCGGACTGGACCCGATCACCATGGGTCAGATCGTGACCTTGATCCAGCGCACCAACAAAACCCTAGGCCTGACCAGTGTGCTGGTGACCCATGACGTGGTCGAGGCGATGGCGATATCGGATCACGTCGTGCTGATCGCCGAGGGACGGGTGATGGATTCAGGAACCGCCGAGGAGGTGCGCGCCGGGGCCTCGGAATGGAGCCAGCAGTTTCTCGGCGGACACCCGGACGGGCCGGTGCCCTTTCACTATCCCGGGTCGAGCTATCGCGATGATCTTCTGAACGAGGCGGGGCGCGACCGTGATTGAATTCCTTTCCGGTTTGGGGCGGTCCGGTCTCCATTGGCTCGCCGTGCTGGGCCGCGCCTCGACTTTCCTGTTCCGGGTACTGCTGGCCCAGGATGCGGTGGTTCGGCGGTTCCGGTTGACGCTGGCCGAAATCTACTCGGTCGGCGTGCGTTCGATGCTGATCATCATGGTGTCGGGCCTGTTCGTCGGCATGGTGCTGGGCTACCAGGGGTACATCACCCTGGTGAATTTCGGTGCGGCCGAGGCCCTGGGCGGGGTCGTGGCGCTGTCGCTGGTGCGCGAGCTGGGCCCGGTGGTGACGGCCCTGCTGTTCGCGGGCCGTGCGGGATCGGCACTGACTGCCGAGATCGGTCTGATGAAGACCACCGAACAACTGTCGGCGATGGAGATGATGGCGGTGGACCCGTATCGTCGGGTGTTCGCGCCGCGCTTCTTTGCCGGCTTCCTGTCGATGCCGCTGCTGGCCGCGTTGTTCAGTGCCGTCGGCGTGATGGGGGGGTATATCGTCGGGGTGGGGCTGCTGGGCGTCGACAGCGGATCCTACTTCTCGCAGATGCAGGCGGTCACGGACTGGCGCGAAGACGTGATGTCGGGCGTGATCAAGAGCATCGTGTTCGGTTTCGTGGTGACCTGGATCGCGGTTTTCCAGGGGGTCGACGCGGAACCGACCTCCGAGGGGATCTCGCGGGCAACGACCCAGACGGTCGTGGTGTCCGCGCTGGCTGTGCTGGGTCTGGACTTCATCCTGACCGGGCTGATGTTCGGCGACATGTGAGTCAAGAGGATTGTTGATGAAGCTGCGTTTTCTGGAAGTATCCGTGGGTGTCTTCGTGTTGCTGGGGATCGCGGCGCTGTTCTACCTGGCAATCCAGGTCAGCAATATCGCCGAGTACCGGGACCGCGACACCTACCATGTGGTTGCGTACTTCGATCACATCGGTGGCCTGAAGGTGCGGGCGCCGGTGACGGTCTCCGGCGTGCGCATCGGCCGGGTGGCGCAGATCGTCTATGATCCCGAACGCTTCCAGGCCCGGGTGACGCTGGCGATCCAGGCCGGCCAGGACTATCTGCCCGCGGATACCCAGGCCAGCATCTTCACCGCCGGTCTGCTGGGCGAACAGTACATTGCATTGGAGCCGGGCGGTGACTACGAGATGCTGGCGGATGGCGACGAGGTGCTGTTCACGCAGTCGGCCCTGGTACTCGAGAACATGATCGGCCGTGTGCTGACGAACATCTCCGGGGATTGAACCTTCGCCCGCCCGCGGGTTCTTCAGATCAAGACTTCGAGGTCATGCCGTTATGAGAAAATATCGCCCTTTCGCCCTTTCGGGCGTCGGATTTCTGTTCCTGCTTCTGTCCGCAGCCGCGCCCCTGCAGGCCGCGGAGCCGGTGGAACTCGTCGAGGGGGCCATCAACCGCGTGATGGAGACCCTGCGCGCAGACGAGGCGCGGGCGGCGGCAGAGCCCGAGTTCGTACTCGAGGTGATCGAGAGCGAGATCATGCCGCTGGTCGATTTCGACGGCATGGCGCGGCTGATCCTCGCCCGCCACTGGCGTGACGCCAGCCCGGCGCAGCGCGAGCGGTTCACGGCGGCCTTCCGCGACACGCTCCTGCAATCCTACGGGGTGCGCCTGGCCGACTACCTGGACCGCCGTGTCGTGGTGGTTCCGCGCCGGTCCCGCCAGGATGACCGCATGGCGGTGGTCTCGACCGAGATCGAGGTGGGCCGCGGACAGCCCAACATCGTTGTCAACTATCGGCTGCGCCCGGTGGACGGGGATTGGCGGGTCTTCGACGTCGAGGCGGAGGGCCTCAGCTTCGTCGGCAACTTCCGCACGAGCTTCAACACGGAGATCGGCCGCCATGGACTCGATGCCCTGATCGCGCGTCTCGAGGCCGGCGACCGCTCATTGATCGAGGAGACCATCGACGAGGCGGTGTCCAACGGGAACGCAGCGGGTGGCTGACGCGGCGCTGGTTCTGGACGGCTCGACGCTGAAGCTTTCCGGACCGATCACGCTGAATACCGCGGGTCCGCTCACGGTGCAGGGGCGCCCGCTATTGGCCCGCCTTCCCCCCGAGGCAACGCTGGATCTCTCGCAGGTCACGCGGGTGGACAGCGCTGGCGTCGCCATGCTGGTGGAGTTCTGGCGGCTGCGCGAGCGGGCGGGTACGCGGCTGGAATTCGTGTCGATCCCCGCGGAGTTGCAGCCGCTGCTGCAGTTGTACGATCTGGAGGCTGTGTTCGGCACGGGCGCTTCGGGCTGAGCGTGGTCCGCGGTCGTGGGGTAGAGGGACGGCGCCTGCGGATTTTGGTTATCATTCCCGGTTTTCGAGCGTGTTGCTTCGGCGGGGCGCCTTTCCGAGTCATGCATGGATAAATTGATTGTTACCGGCGGTCGGCCGCTGGAAGGGCAGGTCTGGATCTCCGGGGCGAAGAACGCGGTATTGCCGATTCTCGCCGGCACCCTGCTCGCCGACAGCCCGATGGTGATCGGCAATGTGCCGCATCTTCAGGACGTGACGACGACCATGGAACTGCTCGGGCGCATGGGCGTGACGCTGACCGTGAACGAGCGCATGCGGATCGAGGTCGATCCGACCACCCTCACGCAGTGTGTGGCCCCGTATGAACTCGTGAAGACCATGCGCGCGTCGATCCTGGTGCTCGGGCCGCTGCTGGCGCGTTTCGGCGAGGCCGAGGTCTCGCTGCCCGGCGGTTGCGCCATCGGCAGCCGCCCGGTGAATCTGCACCTGCAGGGACTCGCGGCCATGGGCGCGCACATCGACGTCGAGGCCGGCTATATCCGGGCCCATGCCGGCCGTCTGAAGGGCGCCCGCATCGTGTTTGATCAGGTCACGGTCACGGGCACGGAGAACCTGCTGATGGCCGCGACCCTGGCGGATGGTGAGACCCTGATCGAGAACGCGGCGCGCGAGCCCGAGGTGGTCGATCTCGCGCGCTTCCTCACGCGCATGGGGGCGAAAATTCGCGGCGCCGGGACCGACACCATCCGGGTGACCGGTGTGGAGAGTCTGCATGGCTGCGAGTATGACGTGATGCCGGACCGGATCGAGACCGGGACCTTCCTGGTCGCCGGCGCGATCACCAGCGGCCGCGTGCGCACCAAGAACACCCGGCCGGAACTGCTCGACGCGGTGCTGCTGAAACTGGTCGAGGCCGGCGCCCGGATCGAGACGGGCGACGACTGGATCGAACTGGACATGCGCGGGCGCCGGCCGAAATGCGTGAACCTGCGCACCGCGCCGTTTCCGGCCTTCCCCACGGACATGCAGGCCCAGATGATGACTCTGAACACGGTAGGAAAGGGCGCGGGCTCGGTGATCGAGACCGTATTCGAGAATCGTTTCATGCACGCGCAGGAGCTTCAGCGCATGGGCGCGGACATCCGCATCGAGGGGAACACCGCGATCGTCACCGGAGTCCCGGGTCTGCGCGGCGCGCCGGTGATGGCCACCGACCTGCGCGCCTCGGCCAGCCTCATCCTGGCCGGGCTGGTGGCGGAGGGCGAGACCGCGGTGGACCGGATCTACCACATCGACCGGGGTTACGAGTGCATCGAGGAAAAGCTGAGCCAGCTCGGCGCAACCATCCGCAGGGAGGCCGCCTGAGGTGAACGCGGCGCAAGCGATGACCATCGCCCTGTCGAAGGGCAGGATCCTGGACGAAACGCTGCCCCTGCTGGAGCGCGCGGGTATCGTGCCGGTGGAGGATCCGGCGAAGACGCGTAAGCTGATCATCGGGACCAGCCGTCCCGACGTGAACATCGTCGTCGTGCGCGCCACCGACGTTCCCACCTACGTTCAGTACGGCGCCGCGGCGGTCGGAGTGGCCGGCAAGGACGTGCTGATGGAGCATGGCGGCACGGGCCTCTACGAGCCGCTGGACCTCGGCATCGCCCGCTGCCGGCTGATGCTTGCCGGCCGTCCGGAGCACGTGATCGGGGCCGAGCGGCTGCGTATCGCGACCAAGTTCGTGAACATCACCCAGCGTCATTTCGCGGCGCAGGGGCGTCAGGTCGAGATCATCAAACTCTATGGATCCATGGAGCTGGCGCCGCTGGTGGGGCTGGCGGACTACATCGTCGACCTGGTGGACACCGGCAACACCCTGAAGGCCAACGGCCTGGCGCCGCTGGAACTGATCGCGCACATCAGTTCGCGACTGGTCGTGAACAAGGCGGCGATGAAGATGCAGCACGCGCGCATTCAACAATTGATCGAGGGGCTGCGACCGGCCCTCACGCCGGCGCCATAGCGCCACTGGAACGACGATGACCCATCAAACCGAT
>PUOZ01000237.1 GCA_003553165.1 Thioalkalivibrio sp. | reverse complement strand
GTGACGGTCAGCTCCAGCCCGGCGGCATCCTCGGGGTTGCCGACCAGCCGGTTGCCCAGCCGGAACGCGAGGCTGTCCATCGGGCCTGACGGCGGCACGCCGATGTCCCAATGGCCGACACGGCCAGGCCAGTCCTGCAGCATGGTCTGGGTGCCCGGATCGAGCACGTCGATGCTCTCGGCCCGGTACTCGAGGCCCCCCAGCGTGCGCGTCGTCTGTTCCCCGCTGCGAAACACCGGGTCGGTGGCGATCTGCCGAAGGTAGCGCAGGTTGGTCTCCAGCCCCTGCAGATCGGTGGCCTGCAATGCCGCCTCCAAGCTGGCGCAGGCGGCATCGCGGTCATCTGCGTGCACGATCAGCTTGGCGATCATCGGGTCGTAGAACGCCGAGATCTCGCTGCCGCGCTCGACCCAGGTATCGATGCGAGCATCTTCGGGGAACCGGGCCTCGGTCAACAGGCCGGCGCAGGGCTGGAAGTGCTTGCCCGGATCCTCGGCGTAGATCCGCGCCTGGATCGCGTGGCCCCGTGCGGGACCCGGACGCAGGGTCTCCAGCGGGGGCAGTTCGCCGGCCGCCGCCAGCAGCATCCACTCGACGAGGTCCACGCCGGTGACCTCTTCCGTGACGCCGTGCTCCACCTGCAACCGGGTGTTCACCTCAAGGAAGTAGAAGGCGCCGGTATCCGCGTCGTAGAGGTATTCGACGGTGCCGGCGCTGCGGTAGCACACACCTCGGCCCAGGGCCTCCGCATCGGCGAGCAAACGGGTGCGAACGGCCTCGCGCAGGTTGGGCGCGGGTGCTTCCTCGACCACCTTCTGGTTGCGCCGCTGCAACGAACAGTCGCGCTCGCCCAGCGCGATCACCCCGCCCTGGCCGTCGCCGAAGATCTGCACCTCGATGTGCCGGGCGTGCTCGACGTATTTTTCCAGGAACACGCCGGTGTTCGCGAAGTTGTTCTTCGCAAGCCGCTGCACCGAATCCCAGGTCTCGCGCAGTCCGGCCTCGTCGCGGCAGAGCTGCATGCCGATGCCGCCGCCCCCGGCGGTACTCTTCAGCATCAGCGGGAAACCGATCCGCCGGGCCTGTGCCAACGCCTGCTCCGGGTTCTCCAGCAACTCGGTGCCGGGCAGCATCGGCAGGCCGGCGGCCCGTGCCAGGGCGCGGGCGCGGTGCTTCAACCCGAAGTCGCGGATCTGGTCCGGCGTTGGCCCGGCGAAGGCGATGCCGGCCGCCTCGCAGGCCTCGGCGAAGCCGGCGTTCTCGGACAGGAATCCGTACCCGGGATGAACCGCCCCCGCGCCCGTCTCGCGCGCGACCCGTAGGATGCGTTCGGCGTCCAGGTAGGAGTGGGCGGCGGCCGCAGGGCCGATCAGCACCGCCTCGTCGGCTTCGCGCACGTGCAGAGAGTGCCGGTCCGCCTCGGAATACACGGCCACCGCTCCGACGCCCATGCGCTTCAGCGTGCGGATGATGCGGCAGGCGATGGCGCCGCGATTCGCGATCAATACCTTGTCGAACATCTCAGGTCCAGTCCTGTCTGGATTCACCACGAAGAGCACGAAGACACGAAGAGTCTTATCGGGAACAGCTGCGCCGAAACGCCCCGGAGCGGCACCGATTCCTCAGCCGCCCTAAACGACAAAGCAAAGCCACCCCGATCCGTTGCAAACCCGCCCGCCACCACGTCCCCAGAAATCGCTCCTCAACCGCACTTCAATAAACTTCGCGCCTTCGTGTCCTTCGTGGTGAACAAGCCCTTCACCCTCAGTCCCAGATGATCATCTCCACTGGTGTCGGGTTGTAGGCATTGCAGGGGTTGTTCAGCTGCGGGCAATTCGACACGAGTACCAACACGTCCATCTCGGCGCGCATCTCCACGTACTTGCCGGCGTCGGAGATGCCGTCCTCGAAGGTCAGGCCGCCTTCAGGCGTCAGCGGCACGTTCATGAAGAAATTGATGTTGCTGGCGAGGTCGCGCTTGCCCAGGCCGTAGTCGCTTTCACTCAGCGCGCGCAGGAAGCTGTCGCGGCAGGAGTGCATCGGCTTCTTCTCGAGGCCGTAGCGCACCTGGTTCGACTCCGCCGCGCAGGCACCGCCGAGTGTGTCGTGGCGCCCGCAGGTGTCGGCAGTGATGGTCAGCATCACGTTGCCCTCGTTCGACATCAGCTTCGTGCCGGTGGTCAGGTACACGTTGCCCTGCGCCTGCAGGGTATCGATCGCGCTGTAGCGCTCCACGGTGGGCTGCTCCAGGCTGTAGAAAAGCGTATCCACGGCCTGGTTGCCCTCGAGATCGAGGATCCGTAGGGTCTGGCCCCTGCGCAGCGCGTGCAGCCAGGATTCGCCGGCGGGCACGACCTCCCGGTACACCGCGTCGGAAGGGTCCAGCGGGCTCTCCGCAAGATTGATTCCACTCATCTCCTCACCCCTGGCAGTTGTGGATCGCGGTGTTGGCGAAGGCGCGCGCGTTTTCGGGACGGAAATTCACGCACACGTCGTCGTCGGCCACGGGCGGCGAGCGATAGATCACCAGGTCCACGGTACCCGGCTCGTAGGCCGGTGCCGGGTCCATCGGGTGCGGCGCGGTGTTCAGCACCACCAGCGCGTCCATCTCCGCGCGCAGGTCGACATAATCGCCGGGCTGACTGTGATCGGCGTCGAAGTGCAGCACGCCGTCCGCCCCGGCGTAGACCTTGCTGAAGAAATTCAGGTTGGCGACCAGGTCGCGCTTGCCCAGGCCCCACTTGGCCAGTTCGATCAGGAACAGTTCGCGGCCGCTGCGGTAGAAGTCGTTGCGGTACTGCTGGTAACGGTGCTCGCCGTACTTACGCACGATGTCGGCATCGCGGGTGATGCCGCCGATGGTGTCGTGCCACCCCGCAGTGTCCTCGACGATCGAGAACATCACCCGGCCCATGTCCGAGTACAGCATGTTGCCACGGGTCAGCCGCGACGTGTGCTGGCCCTTCAGCGTGTCGGCCATGTTGTAGCGCTCGAGCAGATTCTGCGGGTTGTACAGCAGCATCGAGACGTTCGCCTTGCCGTCACGGTCGACCAGGCGCAGCGTGAAGCCGCGCCGGATCACCATCGACCAGTAACGGCCGCCGGGAACGCGGTCCTGATGCACCGCCGCTTCGGGGAGCGTATCCGGATCGTTCATCGTCAGTTCTCCTAAGTTGCCAGCGGCAGACCCGTCTGGTCGCGGATCTCGGCCAGGAGTTCGGGTTCGGTCCGGCCTACCGGGATGTCGTAGGTGATGTTGGCGCCGTAGGCGTTGGGTGCCTGCGGATCATGGCGGACCTTGTCGAACACCAGAAGACGCGTACCCAGGTAGAAGCCCTCCTTCAGGTCGTGGGTGACCATGAAGATGGTCAGTCCGCGGCGTTTCCAGAGATCCAGGATCAGCGCGTGCATATCCTTGCGGATCCCCGGATCCAGCGCGCCGAAGGGCTCGTCCAACAGCAGGATCCTGGGATCCTTCATCAGCGCCTGCGCGATCGCGAGGCGCTGCTGCATGCCGCCGGAGAGCTCATGCGGGTACTTCTTCAATGCGTGACCCAGGCCCACGGCCTCCAGCATCTCCACCGCCTTCGCACGGGCCGCGCGGCGGGCGGCACCGAACAGGTGCCCGGTCAGGGGCGCGCGCCCGAATTCCTCGGCGACCAGGACGTTGTTGAGCGCGTTCAGGTGCGGGAAGACCGAATACTTCTGGAACACCACGCCGCGGTCGGGGCCGGGCTCGCCGGGCATCGGCGCGCCATCCATCAGCAATTCACCCCGGCTGGGCGTCTCCTCGCCCAACAGCATGCGCAGGAAGGTGGTCTTGCCGCAGCCGGAGGCCCCGACGATGGTGATGAACTCGCCGGACTTGACGTGCAGGTTCACGCGTTCCAGCACGATGTCCCGTCCGTAGGTCTTCCAGACGTTCTTCAGGGTGACCGTGGCCATCAGCCTCTCCGCCCCCCGTACCAGGGGAACAGCAGACGGTTCACCAGCCGCAGCAGCAGGTCGGCCAGGAAGGCCAGCAACGTGATCCAGACCACGTAAGGCAGGATGGTCGCCATGTCCATGAAGCGTCGGACCAGGAAGATCCGGTAGCCCAGACCTTCCGTGGCGGCGATGGCCTCCGAGGCGATAAGAAACAGCCAGGCCGCACCCAGCGCGAGCCGGGTGGCGTCGAGCAGGCGCGGGAACACCTGCGGGAGCACCACGCGCAGGATGATCAGCCAACTCGACGCGCCCAGCGTCTGCGCCTTGATCAACTGCTCCGTGGGCAGCTCCGAAACGCGCTGCTGCACGTCGCGGATGATGAACGGAGCAATCCCGAACACGATGAGCACGATCTTGGCGAGCTCGCCGACGCCGAAGGTGATGAACAGGATCGGCAGCACCGCCAGGGGGGGAATCATCGCCACCGCGGTGATCAACGGGGACAGGGTGCGGCCGGCATAGGGAATCAGCCCGGCCAGGATGCCGACGACCAGCCCCATGGCCATGCTGATGGCCACGCCCAGACCGAGCCGGGTCAGGCTTGCCGCGGTATCCACCCACAGCACCAGTTCGCCGGTGCGCCGGCTGGGCTCGGTGGCGAGGCGCCAGAACGTGTCGAGCATCGTACCCAGCGACGGCAGCAACGGGTCGTTTGGATTCTCCGCAAGCCGCGCCGCCGACGCCGCCATGTAGGCCAGCAGCAGCAGCACGAACGGCAGCAGCCCGAGCAGGTACCCCACCGCCCGCGGCGGACGCTGGTTGATGAATCGTTTCATGGGTGATGCGGTTCCCTGGACCCTGCCCGGCGAATGACCGTCCGCGGCCTCTTGCGCTCCACGTCTTCCATGGGGTGCGGCGCAGAGAGCAAAGGCGCAACAGCCTCGGTCAACGCACGCCGACCCAAACCCGCGAGCGTTGGCTGTGTCCGTTCCATATCGGTGGTATCCGCGGGCATCGGAGACTCAGCGGATCAGAGCTCGCCGTCCGCGGCCATCTGCATGTACTCCGCGCTGAACCGGAACTGCACATTGTCCGGGCTGCCCAGAACGGAGCCGTCAGAGAACTCGATACCGACGAAGTCCGGGCTGGGCGCACGCTCACCGAGCAGGCCGTGTTCGAACGCGAACTGGCGCACCTTCTCCATCGTCTCGATCGGACCCTCGCCGGTCACGAACGCCACCGCTTCGGACGCGTCGTAGAACATTCGGGTGGAGGCCAGTTGCGCCTCGTAGCCCTCGAGATCGGTGCCGCCGGCCTCGCCCATCGCCTCGCGTGCTGCGCGTCCGGCCTCGTCGTCGCCACGCATGACATCCATGATCTCGTACCAGGCGCCGGTCAGCGCCTTGCCCAGGGCGGGGTTGGCCTCCAGCACCGCCGTGTTGACCACCAGCAGGTCCATGATCTCACCGGGGATCTGGCTCGAATCGAAGACCACGTGGGCGTCGTCACGGCGGCGGATTTCCCCAAGCTGCGGGTTCCAGGTGACCACCGCCTCGACGTCGCGTGAACCGAAGGCGCCGACGATGTCGGCATCCGAGGTATTCACGACACGGATGTCGCGCTCGGTCATTCCCACCGAATCCAGTGCCCGGGCCAGCAAGTAGTGGGATACGGAGAGTTCGACCAGGTGCACGTTCCTGCCGCGCACGTCCTCCAACCGGTCGGTGCCTTTCAGGATCAGGCCGTCGTTGCCGTCGGAGAAGTCGCCGACGATCAGCGCGGTGGTGTCGACGCCGCCGGCGGCGGGAATCGTCAGGGCATCCATATTGGTGACAGTCACGCCGTCGAAGGCGCCTGCGGTGTACAGATTGATCGACTCGATGTAGTCGTTGATCTGCACGACTTCGATGTCGATGCCGTACTTCTCGGCCCATTTGTCGACGATGCCCGAGTCGGCGCCGAAGCCCCAGGGCATCCAGCCCACGTAGATGCTCCAGGCGATGCGGAAGCTGTCCTTCTGCTGGGCCTGGGCGGTACCTGTGGCTCCGACTGCGGCCAGCAGAAAGCCTAACATCAGGAGTCGAAGCGGAAGGCGGCGGAAAACGAAGCGGAACGGGTTCATGAGGAGATCCTCTTGTGGTTACCGGTGTCAGACCAAGGCACGGGAGCGCGACGAACGACCGCGAATCTCCCGGGCTTTTGTCCCGCCGTGTAACCCTCTCCGCTGAACCCCGGGAAGGTCGGCAACTCTCGGACCAGCCGTCCGCCTGCGCGGACCGGAACCCTAGTCACCCATTGGTGCTGCCTTCTTTTCGGTGTGGAGACGGAGCCAGCAAGATCGGCCGCATCTCCCGTGCCTACCCTGATGCTTAGCAAGTCTCCTGCCAGAACCCGGGATGCCTTGATTTCAGGCACTTGCGCACATCAGGCGGCGACAGCGCAGGCTGCACCAGGGCCGATGCACGATCCTGGTGCGCATGGGCGCCTCACAACGGTGCGCCGGTGCAAGACCGCCTGAACGTTGCCGGTGCAAGATGGTCCTTTCAGGGTACGTGGCCTGCGCAACGGCGAGTTGCCTGCAGGACGAGTCCGTCTCGGCTTCAACCACGCGCAAACGGCAAATGCAGCGATACGAGAGGAACATGGACTCATGAGCAATGTGATCACGATGCCCCGCCTGATAATCCGCCCGGGCACCGATGCCGACCGGGATGCCGTCGTGGCGTTGGTGTCGGAGATCTGGCGCGAGACCTATGCGGGGCACCTGTCGCCGGAGGCGGTCACGAGCGCGGATGCTGGACACATCCCGGATCTCGTTGGAAACCCTGCGGAACAGGGCTGGATCGCCACCCTGGGGGAGCGCCTGGTCGGCTATGCCAGCGTCACGGCCAACTGTGTCGACCAGATCTGGATATCCGCAGGCATGCGCCGGCGCGGCATCGGCTCGGCACTGCTGGGCCAGGCCATCGAGGGGATCCGCGAGCGCGGTTTCGCCTTCGCACAGGCGGGCTGCGAGGATTTCAATAGGCCAGCGAGGCAGTTCCTGGAGGCGCGGGGCTGGCGTCTGATCGACACCCAACCGCAGCCGCTGGGTGGCGGGCGAAGCTGCAACGCGCTGGTCTTCTCGAGTGCCTTGTCACACAGCTAATGGCGCACGACGGGCTGCCCCGGGCGACCTCGAGGGCCCCGGCACAAGCCGCTCGGGTCAGGAGATCTTCCAGTCCTGGAGCACTGGAATGTGGCCCTGCGCAATCTCCCGCTGCAACAACCGAGGCTCCGGCAGATGCCTCTCGAGGAAGGCCTTGAAAGCCTCAAAGTCTCGGGAATCCATGGACTCGAACTCGATCCCGCAACCGCGTTCGTCCTGATGGACGACCCAGCCGTCGATGGTAATGGCGAACACCTCCTCGCCCCCGGCAAAAAGGGTGAGAACACAGCTCCGATCTGAAATCCCACTGGGGACAGGCTCCACGAACGCACCCTGGAGACTGACATCTCGAGTCTCCGCATCCACGGACACGCCGTCGTGCAGACTCAGTTGCCCTGACAACCGGAGCGGGACGCGCACGTTCTTTCGCTTTTCCATGATCTCAATCGCCCTCCAGGGCCCGGCTTCGCTCCTAACGACAACCAACGTCATGGTGGAAAAATCCCGACATTCCTAAACAGATAATAGGCATAGCCATGTGCGTTTGCCACAACACGCGCACCGCCCGCGCAGGCCCTTCGACCGTCGGGGCTGAAAAACGGAGGCCCACGGTTTCCGATTGCCCCGCCACGTTGCTCTACAAATCCAAACGCCCCTGGTCCGGGCTGAGGCGGCGAACGAGTCTCCGGCGCCGCCGCCGGGATTCGGGGCCTTCCTCCAATCGGCTTGCGTAGACCAGGGCCCGGGACCAGTCTCGGCGCACGTGCTCGTGGTACTTGGCCAGGCGCTCCATCGCCTCGACGCAGCCATCGCCGGCCAAGCGCTCCCAGATCGCGGCCGCCTCGGTCCAGCGCCCCGCGCACCGCAGCGCCCAGGCAAGCTCAAGCTGACCGCGGGTGTCGAGGCGATCGCGGGAGCCGGCCAGCACGGACAGCGCCTGCTCGCGATCGCCGCTCCGCTTCCAGGTCTCGGCGGCTGCGACGGGGTCCGCAGTGAAGGCCGCCGGATCACGCAGGACCCGGCCCAGCGCCGGCCCCAGCACCAGCAGGCTGAGCACGTCCAGGGCGTTGTGGCGAAGCACCCGCTCCAGGTCATCGGCGGGCGCGCCGGCGAGGTAGTCACGCCAGACGCGCGGCGCCTCGGAACCCGGCAGGTCGTCCTCGCGGGTCAGACCAAGAAGCCGCTGCTCGGCCGTACCCAGTCGGCAGTCGGGCCAGGCATTGCGGAAGAGCCGGCGCGTGGGGTGCAGCAGATCGAGGTGCGGCGGCTCGGGCAACGCCGGCCCGCGCTGCAGGCGGCGGCGATCACGCAGCAGCGGCAGATCGAAGCTCTTGCCGTTGTAACTGAGCATCAGATCGACCCCGGTCAGAACCTCCGCGAGCGCGACGAGCATCGCGGCCTCTCCGGCGAAGCCCGTCAGCAGCCATTGCCGCACGCGGACGTGTTCCGGCTCCGCCTGGGCAATGCCGATCATGAACGCCGTGGTACCGGTGCCGCCGGACAGCCCGGTGGTCTCGGTATCGATGCCGGCAATCGATCCATGGCTCGCGGCCAGCGGCCACACGGGTTGACGGGAGTCGGCCAGGCGCACGCGACCGTGCCGCGTCTCCAGCGGCAGGAGGTTCTCCACCAGAATCAGGTGCCGCGCAATCACCTCCCCACCCAGACGCCGGGCGAGCCCGGCAGTCGGTTCAACACCGCCCGCGCACTGCCGGTTCG
>PUOZ01000066.1 GCA_003553165.1 Thioalkalivibrio sp. | reverse complement strand
GTATGGCCGGCGGCCATGCGCAGCAGGCGCGGCAGGGCATCGAGCGAGCTTATGCGGGCCAGGTCGCGCACGTCGCGCTGAACCAGGGTTTCGAGGTAATCACGGTACCAGTTGGCGCGACGGCGCCCCTCCGGCCGCGCCAGTGCCGCGGGATAGCCACCGGCGACGATACGTTCCGGAAGTTCATCTCTCAATCGCACCGCCTCGCGGGCAGGAAAGTCCGCCGCGAACAGTCGGTCAAGGAAGGCCGAAGGCTCGCCAACGAGTTCGCATTGAGCAAGCGGGTGCAGGCGCTGGATGGCCATGCGACCGGCCAGTGAGTCGGCGAGCTTCGGCACCAGCAACACGTTGGTCGAGCCGGTGAGCAGGAATCGTCCAGGACGGCGATCGCGATCCACGGCAGTCTTGAGGCTAGTGAACAGCCGGGGCACGCGCTGAATTTCATCAAGGATGACCTGCTCGGCCAGACCGTCCACAAACCCAAGGGGATCCTCTTCAGCCGCAGCGCGCGCCACCTCGTCGTCGAAGCTGGTGTAGGCATAGCCGCGTTTCTCGCCGAACGCCTTGGCCAAGGTCGTCTTGCCACACTGACGCGGCCCATGGACGAGTACCACCGGCGAATCAGTCAGCGCCTCGGCCAGCACCGATTCGGCCTGGCGGGTGTAAAGCGGGAGCCTGGACATCGGCTGATTGTAATTTTTGTCTTCGGCCAATCGCAAGATTGATATTCGGCTGATTGAAAGCTTTGTATTCGGCTGATTGAAGACACAAGCCCCGACTCGATTGAACCTCGCGGCCTAGACAGCCGCCGACTACCGGGCGTTCGCGGTTCGACGCGGCAGACGGATCCGACCCGGTGCGGTTCGAATCCGCCTCGCGGCGTCCTACGGTAGGCCGAACCCACCGCCCCCGGGCGTCTCCACGACGACGCAGTCGCCGGCGCGGACCGCCCGCCGGTCACAGGATTCCAGATCTTCGATCGAGCCGTCGGCGCGCTCGATGAACGTCCGACCGTATTGGCCCGCTGCGCCTCCCGCGAGGCCGAATGGCGGCACCCGGCGCCGGTTGGCCAGGATGATGACCTCCATGTCCTCCAGGAAGCGCAGGCGCCGGATCACCCCGTCACCGCCCCGGTAGCGCCCCTCGCCGCCCGAGCCGCGGCGCAGGCCGAACTGCTCCACCCGCACCGGGAAGCGGGCCTCGAGCACTTCCGGGTCGGTCAGCCGGGAATTGGTCATGTGCGTCTGCACGGCGTCGGCGCCGGGAAAGCCGGGGCCCGCCCCGGAGCCGCCGCAGACGGTCTCGTAGTACTGGTAGCGGTCATTGCCGAAGGTCAGATTGTTCATCGTCCCCTGCGCGGCGGCCATCTCGCCGAGGGCGCCGTACAGGGCATCGGTGATCACCTGCGAAGTCTCGACGTTACCGGCCACCACCGCCGCCGGCGGCTTCGGGTCCAGCATGCAGTCGGCGGGCATCACGATCTCCAGCGGGCGCATGCAGCCCTCGTTCAGCGGGATGTCGTCGTCGATCAGCGTTCGGAACACGTAGAGCACCGCCGCCCGTGCCACCGCAGCGGGGGCATGGAAGTTGTCTTCGCGCCGGCCGGTGGTGCCGCTGAAGTCGATGCGTACGGACTCCCGCTCGCGGTCCACCTCGACACTTACACAGACCACCCCGCCATTGTCCATCGGGTAGCAGAAGTGGCCCGGGCGCAGGCGGCGGATCACGGCACGGACCGCCTGAGCGGCATTGTCCTGAACGTGCCGCATGTAGGCGCGCACGGTCGCGGCGCCATACTGCCCGACCAACCGCCGCAGTTCTTCTACGCCGCGGGCGTTGGCCGCCGTCTGGGCATGGAGGTCGGCCAGGTTCTGGGACGGGTTGCGCGCCGGATAGGGTCCCCGCGTCAGGCGTTCCAGCATCGCCTCGGTGCGGAAACGGCCATCCCGCACCAGGCGCATCGGCTCGATCAGCACGCCCTCCTCCGCCACCGTACGCGAGAAGGCCGGCATCGAACCCGGCGTGATCCCGCCGATATCGGCGTGGTGCCCGCGTGCGGCCACGTGAAACAGGATCTCCCGCCCGCCGTCGTCGAATACCGGCGTGATCACCGTGATATCCGGGAGATGGGTGCCACCCGCGTAGGGGTCGTTCAGGACGAAGACGTCCCCGGGTGCAATGTCCGCGCCGAAGCGACGCAGCACCGCCTGCACGCTGGCGCTCATGGAACCCAGATGCACCGGCATGTGCGGGGCATTGGCGACCAGCGCGCCGTCCGTATCGAACAGCGCGCAGGAGAAATCCAGGCGTTCCTTGATGTTCACCGAGTGGGCGGTGTTCTGCAGCGTGTAGCCCATCTGCTCGGCGATGGACATGAACAGGCTGTTGAAGACCTCGAGCATGCCGGGGTCGCAAGCGGTGCCCACGGCTTGGCTGACGACCCTCGCTGCGGTCATGCGCCGCAGCACCAGCACGCCCTGAGCGCCGACCTCGGCCGTCCAGCCCGGCATCACCACCAGGGTCCCGTTGGCCTCGATCACCACCGCCGGGCCGGCAAGGGTCTGCCCGGCCTCCAGGTCTTCGCGCCGGTACAGCGGGGTCGACTGCAGGGACCCGTCGATGCCCACATCGACCTGCGTTGCGGGTGCCGGCTGCATTGTCTTTGACAGCGATGGCGCCGGACGCACCTCCCCCTCGCGCGCGCCGGCGACGGCCTCGACCACGCAGGTGGCGGCGACCAGCGGGCGGTCCTCCAGAACGAAGCCGAAGCGTTGCCGGTAGCGGTCGCGAAAGTCGTCCGCCATCGCGGGCACCGGTGCCAGCGGGACCGCCAGCGCGGTGTCGGAGCCCTGGTAGCGGATCTGCACCGATGGGAAGACGCCCGTTGTCATTCCACCCAGTGCCTGCGTGGCGAGTTCGTCCAGCGCGGCCTCGCGGAGTTGCTCGATGCAGGCCTCGATCCGCTCTGCAGCGGCGGGATCCTCCAGCGCGCACTCCAGGCTCTGTTCGCGCAGCGCACGCACCTCGGCGATCCCCATCCCGTAGGCGGAGAGAACACCGCCCAACGGATGCAGAACCACCTCGCGCATGTTCAAGGCATCCGCGACCTGGCAGGCGTGCTGCCCCCCCGCGCCACCGAAACAGATCAGCGCATAGCGGGCCAGGTCGTGGCCGCGCTGCACCGAGATCTTCTTGATGGCCTGGGCCATGTGCTGCACCGCAATGCCCAGAAAGCTCTCGGCCAGCTGCTCCGGCGTGCGCCTGGGCGCGCCGGCCGCAACCAGCGCCTGCGCGAGTTCGTCGAACAGCACCTGCACTCGGTCGCGGTCCAGCGGCTGGTCCTGGGCCGGGCCGAAGACCGCCGGGAAGAAGTCGGGCTGCAGGCGCCCGAGCATCAGGTTGCAGTCGGTCACGGTGAGTGGCCCACCACGCCGATAGCAGGCAGGCCCGGGGTTCGCACCCGCGGATTCCGGTCCCACGCGCAGACGCAGCCCGTCGAACCAGCAGATCGAGCCGCCGCCGGCGGCCACCGTGTGGATGTCCAGCATCGGCGCCCGCAACCGCACCCCGGCGACCTGGGTCTCGTAGACCCGTTCCAGCTCCCCGGCGTAATGCGCCACGTCGGTGGAGGTGCCGCCCATGTCGAAGGTGATGATCCGCTCGAACCCGCCTCGGCGCGCCACCTCGCGCGCGCCGACGATGCCGCCGGCCGGGCCGGACAGGATCGCGTCCTTGCCCTGGAACAGCCTGGCATCGGTGAGGCCGCCGTTGGACTGCATGAACTGCAGGCGCACCGGCCCCAGCGCCGTGGCGACGCGGTCCACGTAACGGCGCAGGATCGGCGAGAGGTAGGCGTCCACGACCGTGGTGTCGCCGCGGCCGACGAGCTTGATCAGCGGACTGGTCTCGTGGCTGACCGAGACCTGCGCGAAGCCCAGGCCGCGAGCCAGTCCGGCGACCGCCTGTTCATGGGCCGGAAAGCGGTAGCCGTGCATGCAGATGATCGCGACCGCCCGCAGCCCGTCGGCCAGCGCCCGCTCCAGCCGCGGCCGCAGCGAGTCCAGGTCCACCGGCACCAGCACGGCGCCGTCGGCACCGACGCGCTCGTCGACCTCCTCGACCCGCGAATACAGCAGTTCCGGGAGCACGATCTGCCGGGCGAAGATCTCCGGGCGGGCCTGGTAACCGATCCGCAGGGCATCGCCGAATCCCCGCGTGATCACCAGCAGCGTGGGTTCGCCCTTGCGCTCGAGCAGCGCATTGGTCGCGACGGTGGTGCCCATTTTCACCACTTCGATCGCGTCCGGCGGGATCGCTTCCCCGGGATTCAGCCCGAGAACGTCGCGGATTCCCTGCACGGCGGCATCGGTATAGGCCTCGGGGTTTTCCGACAGCAGCTTGCGCGTGACCAGGCTGCCGTCGGGCCCGCGTGCGACGACATCGGTAAAGGTGCCGCCGCGATCGATCCAGAACTGCCAGCCAGTCATGTGGATATCTCCTGATCCCCTGTCACACCAATGGTACCGGGGCAGCGACCTCCAGGCGCATCGTGCCTGGGCGAACCCACGGGCGAGGACGTTCGCGACCGGAGGTCGCTCCTACGGGCCCCCGGGGCGAGCGTAGGAGCGGCTTCCAGCCGCGATTCCGTGTGGAGGGAGATCGCGACCGGAGGTCGCTCCTACGGGCCGGCGCTGCTTCGCAGGAGCGAAGGCGCTACGGCGGCACGCTTGCACGTATTATTGCCCCATGACGACGCACTGGCGCGCGGCCCTGGTGGCCCTGGTCCTGACGGCAATGGCGGCGTTCACCGCCTGGCTGCCACCCCTGCCCCAGCCCGAGGCCTACCACGCGTTCGCCGAAACGCGGACCCTGATGGGCGTTCCGCACTTCGGTGACGTGCTGTCGAATCTCGCCTTCGTGCTGGTTGGATTCCTGGGCCTGACCTGGTTCCTCCGCAACCGGCGGCGGCTGCACCGGCATTTCGTACGCCCCGTCGAAGCCTGGCCCTACCTGTGTGCGTTCGGCGCGATCGTGCTGGTCGGCATCGGCTCCGCCTACTACCACTGGGAACCGACCCACGAACGCCTGTACTGGGACCGCCTGGCGATGAGCATCGCCTTCATGGCCATCTTCGCGGCGATCATCGGCGAGCGCGCCCATCATGGTGCGGGACTGATCGCGCTGCCGGTCCTGATTCTGCTGGGCATGGCCGGGACCACGCACTGGCTGCTCACCGAACTCCAGGGCGCCGGCGATCTGCGCCTGTACCTGTTGACGCAGGCGCTGCCGCTGATCGTCGGCACGCTGCTGATCCTGCTGTATCGCAGCCCCTATACCCGCGGCGGGGATTTCATCGTTGCCGCGGGCTGGTACCTGCTCGCGCTCGCGGCGCAGAATCAGGACCACGCCATCCACGCGCTGACCGCGGGCTGGATCAGCGGCCATACCCTGAAGCACCTGCTCGCAGCCACCGCGATCTACTGGGTTTTCAGGATGCTGCGACTCCGGCGCATCCGGGGCGGCTGACAGTCGGGAGCTAGCCACGACGGCGAACGATGGCCTACGGCCTCTTCCGCCCCGCTTATGGAGCGCGGGAGCTTGCTCCCGCTATTCGGTGCCGGGATCCCCCAGCTCCCGACAGCGGCGACAAGCCGCCGCACTCCATAGGCGCTCCGCTTTCATCCTTCGGGCTGGCGCAGGGCCGTGGGGTTAACGTTCCCCCGCCTCCAGCTGACGCCGCCGCTGTTCGCCCGTATCCTGCATGAACTGCTGCATCTGTTCCTCGAACACGGGCAGATCCTGCGGCCGCTGCGGCACGCGCGGCACCTCAGGTCCGGACCCTGCTGCCGGGACCTCGATCGAGCGATCGGGGATCCCGCCGATCTGCCGGTACAGCAGCAGGCCGACGATCAGCAGGGCCGCGAGCAGCAGGATCAGGCGCATGCGTCGTCAATCGGCCCGGCGGTGCTCGTCCCGCTCGTGGGCCTCCTGGGCCTCGACGCTCAGGGTGGCAATGGGGCGCGCCTCCAGCCGGGCCAGCCCGATGGGTTCGCCGGTCTCCTCGCAGTACCCGTATTCGCCGCGCTCGATCCTGCGAACCGCGGCGTCGATCTTGCCGATCAGCTTGCGGTAGCGGTCCCGCGTGCGCAGTTCGAGGCTGGCCTCGGACTCGTGCGTGGCCCGATCATTCGGATCCGGCTCCTGCCAGTTCTCGGTGCGCAGATGCTCCAGCGTCTGCTCGGACTCGTCGATCAACTCGTCCCGCCAGACCTCCAGCTTGCGCCGGAAATAGTCGAGTTGGCGCGGGTTCATGTACGGCTCGTCGGCCGAGGGTCGGTATTCCTGTGATGCTGTGTCCATGCCTACGTCCTTTCACTCGACGCGCCCCGACCGGATCGCCGGGACGGGAAACGGTAGTCAATGTTCCTGCAATTCGACCAGTATAGTCCAAGGCGTTACCTTACGGCGCGCGGACGCACGGGCCGCACCATGAGAAGCACGATCGGGGGGCCACGTGGCGACGAAGCATACTGACATCACCGTCATCCAGATCACGGACACGCACCTGGGCCGAACGCCCGGTCCGATCCGTTCCGGTTACCCGGACAGTGACGCGCAATTGGCAGCGGTTCTCGAAGACCTCGCACGACAGCACGATGCGCCGGACCTGGTGCTGGTCACCGGCGATCTGGCCGAGGACCCGGAGACGCCGGTTTACGAACGCCTCCTCGGGCACCTGTCCGCCATACCGGCCCCGATCGTTGCGCTGGCCGGCAACCACGACGATCACGCGATCGCGCGCCGCAGCTTCATCGACGCCGGGCATGGCTTCGACGGCGAGCGGGTCCTGGGCAACTGGCTGATCATCGGCCTCGATTCCTCCTGGGCCGGTCATGCCGGAGGGCTCGCCTCCGCCACGGAGTTGCAGCGCATCGAAGACGCGATCAGCCGGCATCCCGAGCACTGGGTGCTGGTGGCCGTACATCACCCGATGGTCCCCGTGGGCAGTGTGTGGCTGGACCGCATCGGCCTGAGCAACGGCGGGGAACTGCTGGACCTGCTGGAGCGGCATCGGCAGGTGCGCGCCTGTGTCTTCGGCCACATCCACCAGCCCTTCGACGGGATGCACGGCTCGATCCGCCTGCTCGGCTGCCCGTCCACCCTGGTGCAGTTCCAACCGGGGTCGCTGCTGTTCGCGCTGGACCCGGCCGAAGCCGGCTACCGGATCCTGCGTCTGTACCCGGACGGCCGGCTGGACACCACGGTCCGGCGTGTGCCCGGAACCCGTCCGACGGCGCTGACCGAATGAGCGGACCCGCCATGCCAGTCCAGGCGGACCCGCGTGCCCTGGCGCTGAACCGATGGCTGCGGAACATCGACCCGGAGTTCACCCCAGCGCAGCCGATGGGCAGCGACGCCAGCTTCCGGCGCTACTTTCGCAGTCAACGGGGCGGGATCAGCCACGTGGTCATGGATGCACCGCCGGAGCGCGAAGACACCGCGCCGTTCCTGCGGGTGGCGGGACTCCTGCACGCGATGGGCCTGCGGGCACCCGGAATCCTGGCCAACGACCCGGCTCAGGGCTTCATCCTGCTCGAGGATCTCGGCGACCGGACCTTCACCCGCGCGCTGGCGGACGGCGTGCCGGAACCGGAACTGTACCGGCTCGCCACCTCGACCCTGCTCGCACTGCAGGCGCGCTGGCGCGAGCGCGGCGCGGCAGGACTTCCCGAGGCGGACGCCCTGCCCCGCTACGACACGGACCTCCTGCTGCAAGAGGTCCGCCTGTTCATCGAATGGTACTGGCCCGAAGTCCGGGGTGCCGCCGCGCCTCGGGCGGCCGCGGACGCCTTCAAGCAGGCCTGGCGGAGTGTGCTCGATGCCCTGCCCGACCTGCCCGAAACCCTGGTGCTGCGCGACTTTCACGTCGACAACCTGATGCTGCTGCCCGCAGGGCGGGGAACCGACGCCTGCGGCCTGCTCGACTTTCAGGATGCCGTGCTCGGCAGCCCCGCCTATGACCTGGTGTCCCTGCTGGAGGATGCGCGACGCGATGTCTCGCCCGACGTCGTCACGGAGAACCTGGCGACGGCGCTCGCCTCAGGCCGCTGGCCTTCCGCAGCCTTTCTCCATCATTACCGGGTTCTGGGTGCGCAGCGCACGGTCAAGATCATCGGCATCTTCACCCGTCTGGCCAGGCGCGATCACAAACCCGGCTACCAGGTCCACCAGCCACGGCTGTGGCGCCTGCTGGAGCGTAGCCTGGAGCAGCCGGAACTGGAGCCGGTCGCAATCTGGTTCCTTCGGCATTTCCTCAGGGACGGACGGCCGTGCGGGCGATGATCCTCGCCGCCGGGCGCGGCGAAAGGATGCGCCCGCTCACCGACCGCACACCGAAACCGCTGCTGACCGTTGGCGGCATCCCCCTGATCGAGCACACCATCCGACGCCTGCGCGAGGCCGGTTACCGGGATCTGGTGATCAACCTGGGGTACCTGGGGGAACAGATCGAGGCGCGCCTCGGTGACGGCGGCGGACTCGGCGTCAGCATCCGCTACTCGCGGGAGCCGCCGGGCGCGCTGGAGACCGCCGGAGGCATCCGTGAGGCGCTGGGTCTGCTTGGATCCGGCCCCTTCCTGGCCATCAACGCCGACCTCTGGTGCGATCACCCGTTGCGGCCGCCCGCCCTCGCCCTGGATGCGCTGGCCCACCTGGTGCTGGTGGCAAACCCAGAGCATCATCCACAGGGCGATTTCACGCTGCAGGAGGGCCGGGTGGGCCTCTCCGGAGGCCCCCGCCATACCTTCGCCG
>PUOZ01000159.1 GCA_003553165.1 Thioalkalivibrio sp. | reverse complement strand
CACCACGGCAATACCGCCGCCGATGAAGTACCACATGGTCTCATCGGTGAAGCGACCGGTCAGGGCCTCGTGTGCCTGGTCGACGAACGCCTCGGAGGCCTGCCAGCCGAAATAGAGGGCAACGATCCCTGCGACCAGCAGGGCGATACCAAGAATGCGAACTGGGCTCATGCGTGTCCTCCTATGCAAGACCTGCCACTGCCGGTATCCGCGATAACGGTTGGCAGTCTCGAGATGCTTGATGGTCGGATCGGCGGCCGGGTCAAATCCCCGGATCGCCGACGCGATGGAAAGATCAGACCCGCGGACTTCTGCCGGTGATCAGGAACACGAGCGCGACCACCAGACCAACGACGAACAGGATCCAGGCGATGTTCGTGGCCGCTCCGGCAACACCCGTCAACCCCAAGGCTCCCGCGATGATGGCGACGATCAGAAAGATCAATGCCCAGTAGATCATGGCGACCTCCGTGTTAGGAGTGGTCCCAATGACTGTAGCAGCTGTGCGGGAATTTTTCCAAAAGGGGTCCGCCGCGGACACGCTCGGTTGGACGATGACGCAGCCGCCTCGTTCGGACCCTGGCGAGTCTCCGCCGCACCCACCGTGATCTGGAAGAGCACCCCGGCAACACCCGCCACGAGGTGGGTCGAAACGGCTCACTCCGTGGTCACCGAGTCGTCATCGCTGGTCAACGCCGTGTCCAGCGTATGCCAGGAAAGGGTCGCGCACTTGACCCGCATCGGGTACTCGTGAACGCCGGCAAGCGCCCCGAGGTTACCGAGTTCGGCAGGATCGGTGTGCGGGTGATCGCTGGTCAGAAGATCGTGCACGTCGGCGAACAGACGCTGCGCCTCGCCCACGGTCTGCCCCCTCACTGCCTCAGTAAGCATCGACGCGGATGCCATGGAAATTGCGCAGCCAACACCAATGAAACTGACGTCTTCGACCCGCCCGTCCACGACCCTTACGAATAACCGCAACTGGTCCCCGCAGAGCGGGTTGTGGCCGTCCACCGCCCGGGTGGCATCGGGCATGTCGCGGAAATTCCGGGGATGCCGCTTGTGATCCAGGATCAGTTCCTGGTACAGGTCGTTCAGTTCACTCATGCCAGAAGCTCCCGCGCATGCCGCAGGGCCGCTGCCAGCCGGTCGATCTCCTCCACCGTGTTGTAGAAGGCCATCGACGCCCGGGAGGTGGCGGGTACCTGATAGAAGGTCATCACCGGCATCGCACAGTGGTGGCCGGCGCGGACCGCCAGGCCCCGGTGATCGAGGATCGTGCCCATGTCGTGGGGGTGCACGTCGTCCATCACGAAGGAAACCAGCGCAACCTTGTCCTGCGCCTCGCCGATGACGCGCAGACCCGGGATGTCCCTCAGTCGATCGGTGGCGTACTCCAGCAAGCGGTTCTCGTAGGCCATCGCGGCGCCCCAGTCCAGCTTCTCTAGGTACTCGATCGCCCGACCCAGGCCGATGGCACCGGCGATATCCGGCGTGCCCGCCTCGAATCGATGCGGCAGCCCGGCGAAGGTGGTCTTTTCGAAGCTCACCGTGCGGATCATCTCGCCGCCGCCCTGGTATGGGGGCATCGCCTGCAGCAGGGTCTCGCGCCCGTAGAGGACACCGATGCCGGTGGGCCCGAACAGCTTGTGCCCGGAGAAGGCATAGAAGTCGCAATCCAGGGCCTGGACGTCCACTCGCATGTGCGGCATCGCCTGGGCGCCATCCAACAGCACCGGAACCCCACGTTCATGTGCTGTCGCGACAACTTGCCGCACTGGATTGACGGTACCCAGCGCATTGGACACGTGCGTCAGAGCGATCAGGCGCGTGTGGGCACTGAACAGGCCGGGCAACGCCTCCAGGTCCAACTCCCCTGCCGGGGTGATCGGCAACACCCGCAGGACGACGCCGGTCCGCTCGCGCAGCAGTTGCCAGGGCACGATGTTGGCATGGTGCTCCATCGCAGTGAGGATGACCTCGTCACCCTCGCGCAATCCCTGGCCGAAGCTCGACGCCACCAGGTTGATGGCCTCGGTGGTGCCGCGCACGAATACGATCTCGCGCGTCGAAGCGGCATTGATGAACCGCCGCACCGACTCGCGCGCAGCCTCGAAATCCGTCGTTGCCCGTTCCGCGAGCGCGTGGACACCGCGGTGCACATTGGCATTGTCGCGCCGGTAGTACTGGTCCATCGCGTCGATCACCGACTGCGGCTTCTGCGTGGTCGCAGCGTTGTCGAGGTAAGCCAGTGGATGGCCATGCACGGCCTGGTCCAGAATCGGGAAGTCCCGCCGCACCCGCGCAACATCCCAGTCGGCATCTGACGTGGGTTTGACGATCGCATTCATGGCAACGTCCTCGGCAGCTTTCGCGGCTCGGCTCCCCTACCCCCATGTCCGCACACCGGTCTCCCATGCGGGAGGATTGGCCGCTGAACATCAAGAGTAGACGAGCTCAACCACACCAGGCACCCTTCGCCCAATCCGACATGCGGGTCAAGTTACAGGGTCAATCGCCCGGTCTTGCCAGAGACCCGCAGTGGACCCGGCGCGCCGCAGCCCCGGGACCGCACAGATGCCTGCGTCAGAAACGCGCGACGCAACGAATGGCCGCCGCGGCCGCGGCCGTGCGGTTGTCCACTTGGAGTTTGCGAAAAACCTGTTCGAGGTGTTTGTTCACCGTGCGCGGACTCATCTCCAGGATCTGCCCGATCTCCCGGTTCGTCTTCCCATAAGCGATCCACAACAGCACCTCGGCCTCGCGGCCGGTAAGACTGAATCTCTCCCGCAGCCGCTCGACCGTCTGGCCGCCGGTTTGGTGCTCGACCAACCGCAGGAGATGCTCCTTCGGAGAGATCCTGGCAAGGAACTCGATTGCCGGTCCGGCATCGGCGGCACGGGCCGGCGTCAACTGATGTCCGGGTTGCGGATCATGCCGCAGCCAGTTCGCCAGTTCCCGGTAGAGGTCCGTCAGTTCACTGACCATACCGTAGCCACACTGGCTAAGCCGCTGGTACACACGCGGCGTCGCCCAGACCAGTTCGCCCTTGTCATCCACCGAGAACAGGTAATGCCCTGCCTGGTCCAGCGCCTGATGTGTACTCTGGAGCACCCTTGCATTGGCCAGATGCACCTGCATTCGAGCAATCAGCTCGTCCACATTAATGGGTTTGCCCACATAGTCCACACCCCCCGCGTTAAGACCCATGACGACGTGCTCGGTGTCACTCAGACCGGTCATGAAAATGATCGGAACATCGACCAGGGAAGGGTTCTTCTTGAGCTGCCTGCAGGTTTCGAACCCGTCCATATTGGGCATGATGGCATCGAGCAGGATGATGTCCGGCGTGATGTGCCGGGTGATACTGAGAGCCTGTGCGCCCTCCAGCGCGACCAATACCCGCATCCCCGCATTTTCCAGAACGTCGTTCAGCATCCGCACCGTGTCCGGCGCGTCATCGACAATCAGAACGGTGTCACCGTCCTGCTCAACGGGCTTCATGGTTTTCCTCGTGCAGCAGATCGCTCAACGCCTGCAACTGCAGCGTGTCCGCCAGATGAATCATCTGTTGCCAGGTCTCGCCGAGATGGGGATGTTCATCGCGCATTCGGTACAGCATTTCGAGTATTCCCTTCCTGTGTCCGATATTCGTGAGATGGCGCAGGTTCTGCAGCCCCCCCGGATCGAGCGCGGCGCCAAGCGAGACTGCTGCCTCAGAGGACTCCATCGCCGACACCAGCGCCGGTGCCGGTTCCGGTGCGAAAACCCACTTCATGTCGAGTAGCCCGCCGATATGCTCCAGCAACACGTTCAATTGCAGAGGCTTGGTGAAAAAGCCGTCATGAAGTGCGGGTCCGTCGGGTTGGGCATTGGCGTCCGCCGCATTGGCCGAAAGGATGACGACGGGCACGGTGAAACCCTGTCCGCGCAGCGTCCGCAACAGCGTGCAACCATCCTGCCCCGGCATGTTCAGGTCAAGCAGAACGAGATCCACCGGGTGACTCTGCAGCCAGGTCTGTGCCTGCGGGGCATCCGATAGCGGAGTCACATCGAAACCCAGCGGGGTGAACATCTCGACCATCAACTGCCGGTGTGAATTCTCGTCATCGACGACCAGAATCCGCCGCCTGCGTCCACGGTACCCCCTAGGTACCTGCCCCCTGTCGACCGCCTGATATTCCGGATGTCCGTGCAACACCGACAGCAGCAGCGCGACGCGGAACCTGCTGCCCTTGCCGGGAGTGCTCTCGACATTGATCTCTCCGCCCATGATCTCGCAGAGCAGCTTCGTGATGGTGAGCCCGAGACCGGTACCGGGCACGGTCGAGCCCGGATTGCGAACCCGCTCGAAGGGTCGGAAAACCCTTTCCATGTCTTCCGCGGCGATCCCCTCGCCGGTGTCTTCCACCATGAATTCCGTCACCCCGCCCCGATAATGCACGGAAAAGCTCACAGAACCCTTTTCCGTGTATTTGAGCGCGTTGGAAAGCAGGTTGATCAGGATCTGGCGAACCCGCTTTTCATCGGCACGAACCCAGCGCGGAACCCGGTAGGTATAGCTGAAGCGGAATTCCAGGCCCTTCTCTTTGGCCTGCAGTTGGAACATGTGCACCAGCTGGTCGAGCAGGAGATCCATGCGCACGTCGGTATATTGGAGTTCCAGGCGCCCTGCCTCGATCTTGGAGATATCCAGCAGGCCCTCGATCAGATCGGCGAGGTATTCACCGCTGCGTCGGATCACGTCCAGAGCCGGTCTGCGCGCCACCGGGATCTGCGGATCCTTTTCCAGCAACTGCGCGTACCCCACGACCGCATTCAACGGTGATCGCAGTTCGTGACTGATCCCGGTCAGGTAGCGGTTCTTCGCCTGGTTCGCGGCCTCGGCCCGTTCCTTGGCGTTTTGCAACTCCCTGTCGGTCACTTCGTGCGCCTCGACCTCCTCGATCAGGCGGCGATTCTGGCTGTTCGATTCCTCCTGGGCGACCCGGCGGCTTTCGGTGGCAAGCACGAATAGCCAACTGAGCACGCCAGTGATGATCAGGAGTACGAAGAAGACCTTCCACAGGGTGCCGGCCAGCATCTCCTGACTGCCCAGATCCCCGGTTGGGGTCTGAAAATAGATGAGCGCCAGCATCGCCGCGATGAGACCGTTGATCAGAACCAGCAGGAAGGTGAACTGGGCAATTCCTGAATTGATACGGCCCATCACCGGGCGCGGCAACAGCCACTCGAACGCGCGCCGGGATTGCTCGACGTAGGACCCGCCTGGCTTGCAAAAGTCGCCGCAACGGGAGTCCAGCGAGCAGCACAAGGAACAGATGTTCCCGGCGTAGGCGGGGCAGCCGGTCATGTCCTCGACATCGAACCGATTCTCGCAGACGCAACAGGTCACGCGCCCATCCGCGTCGGCCGCGACCGCGGGCACCGGCCGCGCGAGGTAATACTTGCTTCCCGTCATCACGGCAATGCTTGGTGCCGCAGCCAGGGCGACACCGAGGGTGATGAAATGCGCGAGCGCCTGTGCGATTTCACCGAACTGGCCCAGATAACTGAGCATGCCGATCGCGATGGCGATGAGCATCGATCCCACGCCGACGGGATTGATGTCGTACAGATGCGCCCGCTTGAACTCGATATGCGGCGGCGAAAGCCCCAGCGGCTTGTTGATGACCAGGTCGGCCACCAGCGCGCCCGCCCACGCGATTGCCACAATGCCGTAGAAGCCCAGGGTCGCTTCCAGCGCGTGATAAATACCCAGTTCCATCACCAGCAGCGCAATGGCTACGTTGAACACGAGCCAGACGACCCGGCCTGGATGCCGGTGGGTAAGCCGGGAAAAGAAGTTCGACCAGGCAATCGAACCGGCATAGGCGTTGGTCACGTTGATCTTGACCTGGCAAAGAATCACGAAGATGCCCGCGGCGGCGAGCGCGATCTCCGGGGAATGGGTCACGTAGCCGAAGGCGATCATGTACATGCGCGTCGGATCGGCGGCCTCGTTGAAAGGCACGCCATGGCTCAACGCCAGAACCGCGAGGAACGACCCGAGCAGCATCTTGATCGCACCGATCACGATCCAGCCCGGCCCCCCGGCCATCACTGCGATCCACCAGCGCAGGCGCTGACCGGGGACTGGCTCGGGAACGAACCGCAGGAAATCGACCTGCTCGCCGATCTGCGCGACCAAGGCGAACATGACAGCCGCGGCGGCACCGAACAGCAGCAGATTCAGGCCCTCCGGGCCTCCGCTCTCGGCCGCCGCACCCGCGAAACTCGTCCAATCCTCGACCGAACTTGCATCGAGATAGATGATGAAGATGAACGGCGTCAACTGGAGCAGAATCCAGATCGGCTGGGTCCAGTTCTGGAAGCGACTGATGATGGTAATGCCGTAGGTCACCAGGGGAATGACGACGAGGGCGCTGAACAGGTACCCGAACGTCAGTGGCACGCCGAACAACAGGTCCAGCGCCATCGCCATGATCACCGCTTCCAGCGCAAAGAACAGGAAGGTGAAACTCGCGTAGACCAGAGAGGTGATGGTGGAACCGAGATAACCGAAACCCGCGCCGCGGGTCAGCAGGTCGCTGTCCACCCCGTAGCGGGCTGCGTAGTAACTGATGGGGATCGCCGTCAGCAGGATCACCATGCTCACGACCAGAATGGCGGCCACGGCATTGACGAAACCGTATTGCAGCGTGATCGCGCCACCGATCGCTTCCAGGGCCAGAAAGGAAATCGCGCCGAGCGCCGTGCTGGCGACCCAGGTTCCGGACCAGCGGCGCGCGCGCTTGGCCGTGAACCGAAGGGCGTAATCCTCCAACGTCTCGTTGGCCACCCATTGGTTGTAGGTGCGGCGAATCCGAAAGACGTTCTGCCGCGCGGTCATGCAGCGTCTACGCCGCTTGGCTGGGTCGCCATCGATCGAGATATTGCACTGTATTGGTGCGTTCGCAATGCGATCTGCACCAATACAGTGCAATTCTGCCTGGATGGACCTCGGTTGTGATCACCGAATGGCAATAATGAGCATCGCCGGCGCGATTGAATCCAAGGCCGGGCTATCCGCTTCATCGATCTCGACCACTCGTTTAGTCATGCAGACCCAAGAGGGCATCAATAAGCATGCCAGCCTGTGCGCTCACTCGAGCGAACAGGCTGGCGTCGACCATAACGCTGTGGTGCCGGCATCCGCCGCCAACTCCGGCGTGGCCACGCCGGGTACGGATGCTTACGAACAGCACCCCGACTCGTTCAATGGCTGATCATCCAGGGCCGCATCGACGGAAACATTTTCTTTCCATCGGCCGTGTAGAACAGATTGGACTTGCCCTTTGACTCGTGACCGCAACCGCAGCCTCGGGTATGCCGGTGGCCGTGGCTGCGCCGTTCCTGCTCCAACTGCCGCGTCTCTGGAGTGGAAAACACCGGTTCGTGCGCACTGCGTTCGTTTCGGGCAGCCGCCTGTATCGATGCCTTCGCCTGGTTCAGCACTTCCGGAGGCAGCAGGATGATCCGTGCGGACAGCTCGGCGCAGCGGGGACATGGTTGCGGCTCCGCGCAGTCTTCCAGGGTCGCAAGGGCATGAAAGACCCCGTGCTCACGGCATTTGTAATCGTAGAGCGGCATTGGCGCTTACTCCTTGTCCGGCGACAGCGGCACGGCGAACCCGGGGGTGACCTTTTTCTCGGGACCACTGGCGCTGGGATTCACGTCGAAGTCGAAAATGCCGGTCGGCAGCCAAAGCGTGGCGCAGGCGTTGGGGATATCCACGACGCCGCTGATATGTCCCTGCACGGGAGCACACCCCAGGATTCCGTAGGCCTGTGCGCCGCTGTAACCGAATTTGGTCAGGTATTCGATCGCGTTGAGGCAGGCCTGCCGGTAGGCCACATGGACATCCAGATAGTGCTGCTTGCCCTCCTCGTCCACGGAGATCCCTTCGAAGATCAGGTAATCGTCATACTTCGGGGTGATCGGACTGGGTTTGAAGATCGGGTTCTTGATCCCGTACTTGCGCATCCCGTCCTTCACCAGGTTGACGCGGAGATGAATCCAGCCGGCCATCTCGATCGCGCCGCAGAAGGTGATCTCCCCGTCGCCCTGACTGAAGTGAAGATCACCGACCGACAGACCGGCACCATCGACATAAACGGGGAAGTAGATCTTGGAACCGCGCGAGAGATCCTTGATGTCGCAGTTACCTCCGTGCTCGCGCGGCGGCACCGTGCGGGCCGCCTCGGCGCCGGCGATCTTCGCCTGGTCAGCCGGCATGCGCCCCATATGCGCGGTCTCGGCGCTGGGCAGGGCTGCGAGCGGTGGGATACGTTCCGGATCGGTGTCGACCAGGGCCTTCTCGCGGACATTCCATTCGTCGAGCATGTCCTTCGAAGGCAGGCAACCGATCAGGCCGGGATGGATCAGGCCCGGGAATTCCACGTTCGGAATGTGCCGGGACTTGGTGAACATCCCGTTGATGTCCCAGATGGATTTCTGTGCTTCCGGGAAATGCTCGGTGAGGAAGCCGCCGCCATTCTGCTTCGAAAAGAAGCCGTTGAAACCCCAGAGGCTATGATCGAAGGTCCCGATGTCGAGGATGTCCACCTCCAGAAGGTCACCCGGCTCAGCGCCCTCCACGGCTACCGGCCCGGACAGGAAGTGCACTTGGGTCAGATCGACATCGCGCACATCGTCCGCACTGTCATTGTTGCCGATCTGCCCGCCGGTCCAGTCGTAGCATTCGATGATGAAATCGGCTCCGGGCTTGACCGTGGCCACCATCGGAATGTCCGGGTGCCAGCGATTGTGGACCATGTCGTTTTCGTACGGGGACTTGTCCAGATCAACGCTGATGAGAGTATCCGTCATGCTCTTTCTCCTGCGGGCTTTGGTTTTCGAAAGGCTTGCACCCTGATTATCTGGACGCACCGGCGAACCGGCCATACGCCATTCAGGCAAAGGCCTACGTCAAATGACGCAGTACACGCCGAATCCGAGTCGGTGCCCGTTGCCGCTGGAT
>PUOZ01000055.1 GCA_003553165.1 Thioalkalivibrio sp. | reverse complement strand
GGCGTCCCCGGCCAGATGACCATGGCTGTCGTTGACTCGCTTGAAGTGATCCAGGTCGATGAATCCGAGGGTCAAGGGCCATCCGTGTTCGGTGGCGAGCCGGAATTCGGTCTCGAGAACTTCATCGAAACGGCGACGGTTGTGGAGCCCGGTGAGCGCATCGAGGCTGGCGGTTTCCAACAGCTGCAGGTGGGCGCGCTCCATCTCCACGACATTGCGTTGCTGCTGTTCCACCTGGTGAATCAGCTGTAGCGTCCGTGCCGCCAGGATTTCACGGGCCTGGTCGAGCACGCCCGTGGCCTGGCGGGCGGAAATGATCTCGGTATCGTAGAGTTCGGCGACCTCGGGCAGCAGCCCGGCAACCTGGTCGAGGAGTGACCGCAGAACGTCGGTGGGTACGCCCAACAGCCGGCCGGCGCTGTCGGCTACGCGGCGGGTCCCCTCCTCCCGGTTGTCTTCGCCCAGGAAGAGGTCCGCGATCTGGCCGGCCACGGCGACGCAGTTGACGAAGGTTCGGGCATCGGCCGGCACCGACTCGGCTTCCGGGTCATGCGCGGCCGACGCCGTCAAGGCGAGCCGTTCCTGGAGGCCCCAATGGCGCATCAGCCAGGCGCCATTCTCGCCATGGTCGGTCCCCAGGACTTCACGTTCCTTGCGCAGGAGCGCGTCGTGGTTTTCGGCCTGGTCGATCAGCGGCCGGTACATCTCGGGCATCGCGGCATCGAGCGCAAGAACGCCGATGTCCTGCAGCATCCCTGCAAGAAAGAGTTCTTCGAGGTCCTGGATGCCGACGTGCTCGCCCAGCAGTCGGCTGGTCGACGCCGCGATCATTGCGCGCCGCCAGATCATCCGGATGCCCCGATGCCGGTGCCGACCGGCACCGAGCGTCTCGGACAGGGAGAAGCTCAGTGCCAGGGTGAGAGTGGCGTTCAGGCCGATGACGACCATCGCCTGGCGCAGGTTGTCGCTGCGTCGACGCTGGGTGTAGAGGGCGGAATTGCTGGCGCGCAGAATGCGACTGGCCAGGGCGGGGTCGTTCATCAGCAGCCGGGACAGCGACGCGAAATCGACGTCGGGATCTCTTCCAATCTCGAGAATCTGCAGCGCGATGCGGGGCGGGCTCGGCAGATTCGGGCAGTAATGGAGGGCCTGGCGAACGTTCGGGTTCATGGCAGACGGTCTGTCCTCAGGCTCCGGCCTGATTTCGCTCCTGACGGGAGCCGGGTTGAACTTTTGGCAAAAGTCGCGCGGCAGAGCCAAGGCGTAAGCCCCGCAAGATAGCTGGTGCGCTTCAAGGGGTCAACCAACGCCATGGCGGCTGCGAGTTGGTGTCCGCACAAGGGTGCAGCCGTTGCTGCGTAGAGCCCGGATGACTACTCTCCGATCAGGTGCAGGATCATCCGGCGCCGGTTCGGTGCGCTGCGGTGCTCGAACAGGAAGATCCCCTGCCAGGTGCCCAGCGCCGGCCGTGCCTCGTTCACCGGAAGACTGAGTTGCGTCTGGGTCAGGGCGCTGCGCACGTGTGCGGGCATGTCGTCCGGCCCTTCCGACCGGTGGCGGTACGTCGCCGTTTCCTCCGGAACCAGGCGCGTGAAGAAATCTGCCAGGTCTTCCCGGACATCGGGGTCGGCGTTTTCCTGGATCAGCAGGCTGGCGGAGGTGTGCTGGACGAAGAGCGTCAGCAGGCCGGTCTCGATCCCGCTGCCGCGGACCCAGGCCGCAACCGCCGGGGTGCACTCGTACAGACCCTTGCCAGTCGTTTGCAGCGTCAGCGTATGGGTGGCCTGGCGCATCGCAATCCTCCGGGGTCGGGGTTGAATGATTTGGCGCCTCATGGGTCAGAGGGCTTGACTGGGTCGACGTGTCTGCACGGTTTCCGAAGCAGAACGACGATACCCTCGGCAGTGGGCCGGATCTGGAGCCTACCCCGAAGCCGGCTCCGCTGCCAGTGGGCACGGTTTGCGGCGCGCGCAGGCTGTGGATATCCCTGATCCTGGGCTCTTGTTATGATGCTCGCTTGACCACTTTCTGACACGTGGCGGAGATACGATGCTGCAATCGATTCGTGACAAGGCAACCGGCTGGCTTGCCTACGTCATCATTGGCCTGATCGCCATTCCATTCGCCCTCTGGGGCCTGGGTGAGTATTTCGGTGGCGCAGGGCCGCTGGTGGCGGCCGAGGTCAACGGACAGGAGATCCCGGTTCGCGTCGTGCACCAGGAGACCCGGGCCCAGCGTGAGCAGCTCGCGCGCATGTTCGGCGGAGAAATCCCCGCGGACGTGTTCGATGAGCGCGCGATCCGCAATGCCGCCCTGGAGGCCCTGATCCAGCGTGAACTCCTGCGCCAGGCTGCCGAGGACGCAGGCTTCCGCGCCTCGGGTCGTGGCGTGATCCGTGAGATTCGAGGCATCCCCGCCTTCCTGGAGGACGGACGCTTCAGTCCCGAACGCTACCGCACGGTGCTGGAGGCCCAGCGCATATCCCCCGGGGATTTCGAACGCGACATGGCGCAGTCCATCGTGCTGGCGCAGATCCAGCAGGCGATCGAGGCAAGCGGCGATCCCCCGATGGACAAGGCGACCGAATTCGCGCGTCTGCGGAACCAGATCCGGGTCGCCAGTTGGCGGATCTTTGCGGCAGCGGACTTCGACCGTCCCGACGTGGTCGGAGATGACGCGGTCGAGGCCTACTACCGCGATAACCCGGATCGCTTCACGACGGCGGAGCGTTTGCAGATTGCCTACCTGCGGCTCGATCCGGAGGCCATCGAGGCGCGGATCGATGTCACCGAGGAGGATGTGCGCGAACACTACGAGGTGAACGTGCAGCGCTATGCCGAGCCGGAACTGCGCCGGGTCCGGCAGATCCTGATCGACCACGACGCGGCCGACGCCGAGGCCAGGATTCGCGAGCTTCGCGGGCGCATCGACGCCGGCGAGGCCTTCGCGGAACTTGCGACCGAGTATTCCGACGATCGCCTGTCGGCGGACCGCGGAGGCGAGTTGGGCCAGGTCGCCCGGGGTGACCTGGATCAGATTTTGGAGACCGTGATCTTCTCGCTGCCTCAGGGTCTGATCAGCCAGCCGGTACGGACGCGGCTTGGCTGGCATCTGGTGGAAGTGACCGATATCGAGCCGTCGCACGCCCAGCCCTTCGAGGAGGTGCGGGAGGAGGTCGAACGAGATCTCCGCGACCGGCGTGCCGAGCAGCGCCAGATCCAGGTGCTGGACGACCTGCTGGCCCAGACCTTCGAGAATCCGGACAGCCTGGGCCCGGCGTCACGTGCGACGGGTCTGGAGATCCGGACCACTGACTGGTTCACCCTTGAGTCCGGTGACGGGGTGGCCCGGTTCCGTCCGGTGCGCGAGGCGGCGTTCAGCACGCCCGTGCGCCGCGACGGTCGCAACAGCGAGGCGGTGGATCTGCCCGACGGCAGCACCGTCGTGTTGCGTGTCGAGGAGCGACAGGAGCCCAGGGTGCTTCCCCTCGACGAGGTGGCCGGCGAGATTGTTGAAATCCTGCAGCAGGACGCGGCCGCGCAGGCGGCCCGCGAGCAGGGCGAGGCTGTTCTCGAGGCCCTGGCCAATGGACGCACCGTCGCCGAACTCGCCGGCGAGGAGCCGCAGGCCTGGGTCCAGTCCGTGCCCGTGAATCGAGCCACCGGGCCGGAGGAGGACGTCGATCTGCCCAGGGCATTGATGAATCACCTCTTCCAGATGCCCGCACCTAGGGACGACGCGGTTCGAAAGAGCGGGCTGCGTCTGACTGACGGCGACTACGCTGTGGTCGTCCTGGAGGCGGTGAGGATGCTCGAACCCGACGAGGCCGTAGAGGATCTGTTCAGGGTCATCGACGACCTGCAGATCGCCTATTCGGGCGCGGAGATGCGAGCCTACCTCGCCTGGCTGGAATCGCAGGCCAAGATCCGGCGCTATCCGCAGAACCTCGAGTAGAACTCGGGCATCGGCCTTGGTCCCGTGGGAAAACCCAAGGGCGGGTTTACCACGAAGGACACGAAGGACACGAAGGGTTTTGGAAATGGCGGCTGGCTGGCGCGATTTGCCGCTGCCGTCCCAATTGCGTCGGTCAAGCGCCGGAGCAGGGGCGCCAACCACCCCCCGCCTACCCGTTTACCCTGTGGGAGGCGAGCCCTCTCGGCGACCTAACGGCGTCGTGGGGTGCGGCACCCCTGATGATGAAAAGCCGCAAACTGTAGGTCGGGTTAGCCCAAAGGGCGTAACCCGACGGGCCTCGCAGCCCACCCATGGGCGCAAAATAGCGGCGTCCCCGGGACGCCGTCGGGTTACGCTGCGCTAACCCGACCTACTGGGGGGAGGCAGGGCAGGGAATCAGTCCAGGCCGACCTCGCCCGGACCCAGGCCAAGGATGTTGAAGCCGGAGTCGACGTACATCACTTCGCCGGTGATGCCGGCCGCGAGGTCCGAGCAGAGGAACGCGCCGGCGTTGCCGACCTGCTCGATGGTGACGTTGCGGCGCAGTGGCGCGTTCTTCTCGACATGGTCCAGGATGCGCCGGAAGTCGCCGATGCCCGCCGCCGCCAGGGTCCGGATCGGGCCCGCGGACACGGCGTTGACCCGGGTCGATTCCGGCCCCAGCGTGTAGGCGAGGTAGCGGACGTTCGCCTCCAGGCTGGCTTTGGCCAGGCCCATCACGTTGTAGCTGGGCATGGCACGCATTGCACCCAGATAGCTCAGCGTCAGGATCGACGCGTTGCGGTCCTTCATCATGCCCCTTCCGGCCTTGGCCATCGCCGCGAGGCTGTAGGAGCTGACATCGTGGGCGATCCGGAAACCGTCGCGGGTGATGTTATCGAGAAAGTCGCCCTCGAGCTGTTCCTTGGGGGCGAAGGCCACCGAGTGCACGAGGATATCGAGGCCGTCCCAGTAATCGTCCAGGCGCTCGAAGACCTGTTCGATCTCCTGGTCGCTCTCGACGTTGCAGGGCACGAGGATGTCCGAGTCGAACGCGGCGGCCATCTTCTCCACGCGCTCGCGCAGGCGCTCGTTCTGATACGTGAAGGCCAGTTCGGCTCCCTCACGGCGCATTGCCTCGGCGATGCCGTAGGCGATGGACCGGTTGCTGGCGACACCGACGATCAGCGCGCGCTTACCCTTCAGAAACCCCATGCAGTCCTCCTCGTGTCGAAATGGGTGTTGCTCCGCTGTGGCCACAGCCATTGCCTGCCTGCGGCCAGGGCCGGTGTCGCCACAGGATTCGCGACGGGACCGGAATGCGTGCAACCGACTGCGATCATACCCATGTGACCGGTGTGCGACCACCGCTTCGGCAAGACCCGCGGGTTTCGTGCATCATTCGGCCCCGTTGGAGCCAATCCGGAGGATTCGATGAGTCGTCATCTCGGATGGATCGTGAGCCTGCTCGGTCTGGGCGTTCTCCGGCGATGGCATGGCGCGGACATGTACGCCAGCCAGCGCAGTGGACCAGTGTCCTGTCACAAGTCCAGTGGCGCGTTCAGCGAGGCGAGAAGCGCTCACCCGGCCAGGGATTCGCCGGCGGCGCGGTAATCAGCCGTCGACGACGAGGTTTGCGGCAACGTAGAGGGTGAGCATCTCGCCGGCGCGGATGCCGTCGCCATTCAGCGCATTCCAGCGCTGCACATCGCCGATATCGACCTGGAAGCGACGGGAAATCGCACCCAGGGAATCACCGGGCCGGATCTGGTATTCGACGCGCCGCAGGTTCGCCTCCACTCGATTCCGGGGAATCTCAAGCACCTGTCCCGGCCGCAGCATGGCATCGGCCGCAAGGTCGTTGCGTTCCCGGATGCTGGCGATATTCACGCCGTAGTGCCGGCTGATGGTCCAGAGGCTGTCGCCGGACTGGACGGTATATTGTCGGTCTGCCGGGGTGGGAACGCGGCCTGGCTTGGAACCGGCCGTCACGGCTGCACCGGAAACCGGAACCCGCAGGCGCTGGCCGAGGCGGATCATGTCCCCGTTCAGGCCGTTGACGCCGCGCAGTTCGGCCACGGTCACGCCGTGCTGCAGGGCAATCCGGCCGAGGCTGTCGCCGGCGCGTACCTGGTACTCGGCGTAACGCACCAGTGGATGCTCGGGGCCGTGTTGCTGCAGGGCCACCTGCAGCCGCTGCGCCGCAGGCGCCGGAAGCAGAAGGTGCTGCGCCGCGTACGGGTGCGTGATGGCCCTGCGGTATCCCGGATTGAGCTGGAGGACTTCCCGCGCCTCGATGCGGGCGAGTTCCGCCACGTATTCGAGGTCGGCCTGCCGACCCAGCTGAACGGGCTGGAGATAGGGCCGGTTCGCGAGTTTCGGCACCGTGATGCCGTAGCGCGCAGGTTGTTCGATCAGCGCGCGCAGTGCCAGGAGGCGCGGCACGTAGGACATGGCCTCGCTCGAGAGTTCGAGGTTCCAGTAGTCGGTCGGGCGGCCGGCCGCGGCGTTTGCAGCCATGGCCCGGGCCACATTACCCTGTCCGAAATTGTAGGCGGCCAGTGCCAGATACCAGTCGCCAAAGCGGGCGTGCAGGCTTTCCAGGTAATCCAGTGCGGCATGGGTGGATTGATAGACGTCGCGCCGGCCGTCGTACCAGTCGTCCTGGATCAGGCCGAAGTGCTCGCCGGTGCTGGGAATGAATTGCCAGATTCCCGCGGCCATCCCTGTGGAAGTGGCCTCGGCCGCGTAACCGCTCTCCACGATCGGGAGAAGGAGGAGTTCGCCCGGCAGGCCCCGGCGCTCGATCTCGGTCAGGATGAAGTAGGCAAAGGGCTTGGCCCTGTTGGAGGATACTGTGATGATGTTCGGGTTTCGGCGGTAATGCTCGATGTAGACCGCGACGCGGGGATGGGTCAGGGCCTCGGTCATCGCGAATCCCAACCGGGCGCGGGTCCAGATGTCGGGAGCGTCCTCGGGTTTCATGGCCGGCTGCCGGAGGGCGCGGCTCGCATCGCGCGACAGGGCCGGTGCCGGTCGTTGGGTGTTGCTCCGCTCCGCGTCCGCGGAAAGCCCGTGAGTGTCCCCGGACGCCGCGGTCTTTGCCGGATCATGCAGGCTGCAGCCGGTGCCCAGCAGGGCGGTGGCCAGCAGGACAAAGGGTAGAGGAAGAAGCCGGATAATCATGGACCTGAAGCATAATGCAGAGAGGGCGTTTCACCAAGCGTTTCGGGCTGATTGCCTGCGCGACTGGTACGCCGGCATGCAGGGACACCGCGTGTTGGAAATGCTGCGCCGTGAACTCGGTTCGCTGTGTCCGCTGCGCTTCGGGGATTCCTTTCTGGAACTGGCCCCCGTCGCATTGCTGCGCCCCGAGTGGACCGGGCCGGCATGGACGGTGCAGGTGGGCTCCGGGAATGCCGGGCTTCATGCCGAGCCGGACCGCCTGCCGTTGGCTTCGGACTCCTTCTCCTGCGTGCTGGTGGCCCACGCCGGGATGTCTTCCGTCGGCGCCGACGCCGTGATCGCAGAGGCCGCGCGCGTGCTCGCGCCCGAGGGGCACCTGTTCCTGCTGGAAATCAATGCGTGTCCGCCGGCCGGGGCAAGCAGCCTCGGGACTCTGGTGCCTGTCGGGCTGCAGCGACGCGTCTATCGCCGGTGGCTGGAAAACGCCGGCCTGGGCGTCCGCCGCCAACGAACCCTGAGCCTGCTGCCCGGGCAGCTTCCGCAGTCACTCCACCGCCGCCTGGGTCGCGTCGATGCGCTGGCAGCGCCATGGCTGCCGTTCCTGGGCAGCTGCGTCCTGACGGTGGCAAGACGTCGGGACGTGGCCCCGCTGTCGCCGCGAGGAGCGCGTCTGCGCTGGTCGCGCCTGTCCGTTCGCCCAGGTGGGGCCTCGCAGTGGGCATAGGCGACGAAGTGGTCTACATCTTCACCGACGGGGCGTGCCGGGGCAACCCGGGTCCGGGCGGCTGGGGCGCGGTGCTGCGGTTTGGCGGCAAGGAACGCGATCTCTATGGCGCGGAGCCCGAGACGACCAACAATCGGATGGAGCTGATGGCGGCGATCCGCGCGCTGGAGGCCCTGAAGCGCCCCTGCCGGGTGGAGCTGCTCACCGACTCGCAATACGTCAAGCAGGGCATCACGTCCTGGCTGCCGGGGTGGAAGCGGCGGGGCTGGCGCGCCTCCAGCGGCCAGCCGGTCAAGAATCAGGATCTCTGGGAGCAACTCGATGCCCAGGCGCAGCGCCACCGGGTCGAGTGGTTCTGGGTGCGGGGCCACACCGGCCACCCCGAGAACGAGCGTGCCGACCGCTTGGCGAACCGGGCCATCGATGAGATGCTGGCCGCCGGCAAGTCAGTTCCAAAGGCATAGAGAGGCGGTCCATGCGACAGATCGTGCTGGATACGGAGACCACCGGGCTGGAGCCCTCGGCAGGACACCGCATCATCGAGATCGGCTGCCTGGAGATCGTGAACCGACGGGTGACCGGCACGCGGTTGCACGAATACCTGCAACCGGACCGCGAGATCGACCCCGGGGCCATCGAGGTGCACGGGATCAGCAACGAGTTCCTGCTGGACAAGCCGCGGTTCGCCGAGGTGGCCGATCGCTTCCTGGATTTCGTCGATGGCGCGGAACTGGTCATTCACAATGCGCCCTTCGATGTCGGTTTCATCAACCACGAGTTGAAACTGGCCAAGGCGCGGGTGCGCCGTATCGAGGACGTCTGCGGAATCCTGGACACCCTGGTGCTGGCTCGGCGGATGCACCCAGGCAGCCGCAATTCCCTCGACGCCCTGTGCAAGCGCTACCAGATCGATGCCTCGGGGCGCGTGCTGCACGGTGCGGTTCTCGATGCCGGCCTGCTCGCCGATGTCTATCTGGCCATGACCGGCGGCCAGGTGACGTTGAGCCTGGAACGGGAAGGACCGGATCCGGCGAGTCCCTCGGCGCCGGTGGGGGCCCGGCGCTCGAGTGCGCCCCTGCGGGTGATCGAGCCCAGCGCGCAGGAACTCGCCGAACATGACGATCTGCTGGCCCTGTTGGACCAGTCGTCGGGCGGTTCCTGCCAATGGCGGCGCTTGTCTGGCTGAGCGGGATCCCCGCGATGTCCTGGGGTGCCGGTCGAGCCGGCGGCCTGCTGGCGGGACACCGTGAAGACATCCCTGTCGGCTTG
>PUOZ01000078.1 GCA_003553165.1 Thioalkalivibrio sp. | reverse complement strand
GATGACCTTCTGTCCGGTGCACGCCTCGTGCAGAGTCTTGGCGAAGCGGTCCGGGACTGCGTCTGGGTGACGGGCACCAGCGCGCGGAGGCGCGGTCACTCGGTGCCGGCGCTGGCTCCCGACCCGGCTGCACGCGAACTTTTCCGTCGAGCGGCGCAGGGACCGGTGGCGCTCGTCTTCGGCCGGGAAAGCAGCGGATTGACCAACGAAGAGCTGGACCTCTGCAATGCCCTGGTGAAGATCCCCACCGACCCGGCATTCAGTTCCCTGAATCTTGCCGCGGCGGTGCAGGTGTTGGCATACGCCTGCCGCGTGGCCGCGCTGGAACATGCGGCGGCCCCCCCATCGGCATATGACCCCGACCCTCCGGCGACCCAGGCCGAAATGGAGGGCCTGTTCGAGCATTATCTCCGTGCGCTGGTGCGCATCGAGTTCCTGGATCCCGAAAAACCAAGGCACCTGATGCGTCGCCTGCGCCATCTGTACCTGCGCGCCGGGCTCAGCGGGAGCGAGGTCAGGATCCTGCGCGGCATCCTTACACACACCGAGCGGGGCGGCGGCCGTCCGCTGGATCGGCCATGATATCGTAGACGCCTGCCATCCTCAGGCGACGGGATACCATGTTGCAACGGCTCCGGGAAGACATCCGCTGCGTGTTCGATCGCGACCCTGCGGCGCGCAACGGTTTCGAGGTCCTTACGACCTATCCGGGATTGCACGCGGTGTGGTTTCACCGCGCGGCGCACGGACTCTGGCGTATCCGGTTGCGTTGGCTCGCCCGTATCGTGGCCAACGTGAGTCGCCTGCTGACAGGAATCGAGATCCATCCCGGCGCCCGCATCGGGAGACGTTTCTTCATTGATCACGGCATGGGTGTGGTGATCGGCGAGACGGCAGAGATCGGCGACGACTGCACGATCTACCACCAGGTCACCCTTGGCGGAACCAGTTGGGACAAGGGTAAGCGTCATCCCACCCTGGAGGAGGGCGTCGTGATCGGCGCCGGAGCAAAGCTGCTTGGACCCGTGCATATCGGCGCCCGTGCCCGGATCGGTTCCAATGCCGTGGTGCTGCGCGACGTGCCGGCGGATGCCACCGCGGCGGGTATCCCGGCACGGGTGTTGGTGCCGCGCCGGGAGCCCGATCCGCGCTTCAAGGCGATGGCGGACCGCATGGGTTTCGACGCCTACGGCCTGACCCGGGACATGCCCGACCCGGTGGCCGATGCCATCCACCGCATCGTCGACCATCTGCATGAACTCGATGAGCGCATGGAACGTGCCTGCGAGGCCCTCAAGGGGGCCGGGATCGATATTGGCGTGGCCGAGGAGATGCATCCGATCTCGCAATGCGATCTCGAGGGGCTGGAGCCCGAGGACTGCGATATTCCTCCGCGCGGGACGTCCGGAAATACTTGATGGATTTGGTCGGGTACGGATACTCTCGACCATGTTCCCAGTCTGCCAGGATCGCCATGAAATTGACCACGCGGGGGCGCTACGCCGTGACCGCCATGCTCGATGTCGCCATGCATTCCACGCATGGGCCGGTGTCGCTTGCCGAGGTCGCGGAGCGGCAGCACCTTTCCCTGTCCTACCTGGAACAGCTGTTCGCACGGTTGCGCCGGTGCGGGCTGGTCCGCAGCAGTCGCGGGCCGGGCGGTGGGTATCGCCTGAGTCGCGACCCTGCGGAGGTGACCATCGCAGATGTGATCATGGCGGTTGACGAGCCGGTGGACGTGACCCGCTGTGGCGGACTCGTCAACTGCAACCAGGATTCCCGCTGCCTGACCCATGACCTCTGGGTGGAGTTGAGCCGGCAGATGCAGGATTTCCTCAGTAGCCGCTCGCTGACCGACGTCCTTCAGCGTCATCTCGAGGCGCGTGGAGTCGCTCCCGCCATGCCCCTGTGGCAGGGGGACAGTCAGCCGCCCCGCCGCACCATAACCATCGCCGCCGCGACCCGGCAGTCAGCCGGAAGCGGCGAAGCCTGACATTTCCCCAGCGGCTGGCTTGCTGCGCCCAGCGCCGATTGCCCTCGCAGGGGGCTGTCGCTAGACTACGCCGCGATTTCAGGTTTCCTGCCCGCCGTCCGGCGGGCTCTTGTTTTCCATTGCCCAAGGAGATTGCCCGTGGCCCAGGAACGTACCCTGTCCATCATCAAGCCCGATGCCGTTGCCAAGAACGTGATCGGGGAAATCTACAGCCGCTTCGAAAAGGGCGGGCTGAGAGTCGTGGCGGCCCGCATGCTGCACCTCTCGCGCGACCAGGCCGAGGGTTTTTACGCGGTGCACAGGGAGCGCCCGTTCTTCAAGGATCTCGTCGAATTCATGATGTCGGGTCCGGTGATGGTCCAGGTGCTCGAGGGCGACAACGCCATTGCACGGCACCGCGAGATCATGGGCGCGACCAACCCGAAGGACGCCGCACCCGGCACGATTCGCGCCGATTTCGCGACCAGTATCGATGAAAATGCCGTACACGGTTCCGATGGTCCGGAAACGGCCCAGACCGAGATCGCCTTTTTCTTCGGCGACGACGGGATCTGCCCGCGCACCCGCTAGCAGCCCAAGTCCGACAGGCCGGAACCTCTGGTTCGGGCGATTCGGTGGCGCGGGAAACGACGCAGGCCGCCGGCGTCGGTCGGGAATGCGCAGTGCCGCTCCGTGCATTACACTACAGCGCTTTCCGGTCCAGAATAGAAGCCATGCCAGCGTCCCTAGCCAATCCTCTGAATCTGCTGGGTATGCCCCGCCAGCGATTGGCGAGGCAGTTCGAACAGTGGGGTGAGCGCGGTTTTCGCGCCACCCAACTGGTCAAGTGGATTCATCAGCGCGGCGTGACCGATTTCGCCGCAATGACCGACCTGTCCAAGGCTCTGCGTGAGCGGCTCGGCCAGCTTGCCGAGATCGCGTTGCCCGAAATCGCGCTCGAGCGCAGTTCAGGCGACGGTACCGTGAAGTGGGTGCTGCGTCTCGCGGACGGCAATGCCATTGAAACCGTCTTCATCCCCGAGGACGACCGCGGCACACTGTGCATTTCCTCGCAGGTGGGCTGTGCGCTGGACTGTACTTTCTGCTCCACCGCCCAGCAGGGTTTCAACCGCAATCTGGCCGCGCACGAGATCATCGGGCAGATCTGGCTTGCCAACAGCCGTCTGCCGGTGCCGGAGGGGCGGTCGCGCGCAGTCACGAACGTGGTCTTCATGGGCATGGGCGAGCCGCTGGCGAACTTCGAGGCCGTGGTGGATGCGATCGACCTGATGCTGGACGACAACGCCTACGGGCTCAGTAAACGCAGGGTCACGCTCAGCACCTCGGGACTGGTGCCGGCACTGGATCGTCTCGGCGAGACGACCGATGTCGCGCTGGCCGTCAGCCTGCATGCGCCCAGCGACGAATTGCGCGACCGTCTGGTCCCGATCAACCGAAAATACCCCATCCGTGAGCTGCTTGACGCCTGCCGTCGCTATACGCGCGATGGCGCACGCCACCACCGCGTGACCTTCGAGTATGTCCTGCTCGCGGGAATCAACGACCAGCCGGAGCATGCGCGCCAGTTGATCGCGCTGCTTCGCGACATTCCGTGCAAGATCAATCTGATACCCTTCAATCCTTTTCCCGGTTCGCCCTTCGTGCGCCCCTCGATGAATGTGGTGCATGCGTTCGAGCGGCTGCTCGGGGATGCCGGTTTCGTGACCATCATCCGGCGGACACGGGGTGACGACATCGATGCGGCCTGCGGCCAGCTGGTCGGTCAGGTGGCTGACCGCAGCGGCCGCGGTGCGCGCATGATTCGCCTGCATGCGGAGTTGCCGCAACGCTTGGGGACGCCGGCGTGAGCGTCGGTGTCGCGATACCGGTCGGTCGGGGCGTACGCGCGTCGTCGCTGCTCGCCTGCCTGTTTGCCGTCGGCCTGCTCGGCGGGTGCGCGGGCCTGCAGCCCCAAGCCTCGGTGGATCAGAGGCGCGCCGCGGAAGTCAACGCCGAGCTGGGGATCAGCTATCTGCGTCAGAACGACTTGGCCCAGGCGCAGCGGGCGCTGGACCGGGCGTTGCAGTTCGACCCGAAGCTGGCGATGGCGCATCTGGGCATGGCCTCGCTGCGCGAGCGCCAGGGATCGATGGATGGTGCCATGAAACACTATCGTGAGGCGCTGGCGCTGGAACCCCACAACCCCTATGCGCAGACCAACCTGGGCGACCTTCTGTGCCGCCAGGAGCGGTTCCAGGAAGGCCAGGCACTGCTGGCCAAGGCGATCGCGAATCCCTCCTATTCGGCTCGTGAGGTCGCTTTGCTGAGCGCGGGCATCTGCGATTTGCGGGAGGGCAGGATCGATCGGGCAGAGGAACGGATGCGCGAGGCCTTGCGCGTGGATCCCCAGTATCCCGATGCGTTGTACGAGATGGCCCTTTTAACCTACGCGGACGGACGGCCCTTTCAGACGCGCGCATTTCTTTCCCGCCTCACGGCGCTCGGCGTGGTGACACCGCAGTCTCTGCTGCTGTGTTTCCGGGCCGAGACGCGGCTCGGCAACCATACCGATGCCCGTTCCTGCGCCCAGCGATTGCAGCGGGATTTCGGTGACACTGACGAGGCTGCCGAGGTCCTGCGGCTGGAGCAGGCCCATGGCTGAGAGAAAAGACAAGGAGCCGGTCTTCGGGAAGCTGGACGATCTGGACACGGAGGCCGGTCTGCCTTCCCGGCTGCGCGGATCAGGTCTGCGTTCCGATGATCATGCCGATCAGGCCGGCGACCCGTTCGTCTGGGCGGAGCGTGCCAAGGGGCGAAACGCCGGGACGCAGCCGCCTGAGCCCGCGATCTCCGCGGCCAGCGGCCTGACCACGCGCACGCATCCGCTGGACGTCGAGCCGGAGGGATCCGGGCCGGGTCATCCCGGAGCGGCGATGCGTTTCGCACGCGAAAAGCTGGGCCTGGACACAGCCGCGCTGGGGTCCATGACGCGGCTGTCCCGGCGGATTATCGAAGACCTCGAGGCGAACCGCTTCGACTCCATGCCTCCGGCCTATGTACGCGGATATCTCCGGGGTGTGGCCCGCGAGCTGGGCGGTGACGCGGAGAGTTGGATCCGGGCCTATGAGAGTCTGGGGTACACGGAGCCGGTACTTCGGCCGACCGTGCAGAAGAACCCGTCCGCGCGCTGGGGTCTGAGCGGCGGGGTCTGGTCGCTGACCGTCGCGGCCATTCTGGTCTCGGCGCTGGGGCTCGGCGTCTATGCCTGGACCGAAGGCGACCGGGAGACTCCCTTCGCCGGGATCGCGCAGTGGTTGGATGAAATGCAGCAGCGATTCACCCGTGCAGAACCGGAACCGGAACCGGAACCGGAACCGGAACCGGTACCCGAAACCGAGCTGCGTCCCGATCCCGCGGCGCCATCAGCCCAGGGACCAGCATCAGCCCAGGGACAGCCGTTGACGGAACTGGAGTGGGTCCCGGAGGTTTCGCCCCAGGAGCCTGCACAGGGCTCTTTGATCCTCGAGCCCCTGGCCGAACGTGACACTGCTCCGCCGGCGGAACCGGAATCCGCCGCGCCGCCTGCCGAAGAAGGTCTCCAGGCATTGCCGCAGGAGACCCGGGCGGAGGTGGATGATGCCGCCCTGCCGGAATCTGCTGCCGCTCTGGAGCCGGATTCCTCCCCAGTGCCTGCGTTGCCCGATCCGGTGCCCGCGCCGCAACCGGACCCTGCCGTGGTCGAGGCACCACCCGTCGCCGCGCCCGAGCCGGTGGTGCCTCCTGTGGCAGTGCCGGCCCCGGCACCCGCTGACGGGCGGCAGGCCGCCTCGGCTGCCGAGGACCGGAGTACGCTGTCCCTCTCCTTCGAGTCGACGTCCTGGGTGGAGGTCCGTTCGGCAGCGGACCGGGTGGCGCTGCAGGGTATCTTTCATGCAGGCGATGAGCGCACGGTCTCCCTGCAGCTGCCTGCCAGAGTGGTCCTGGGCAACGCTCCCGGTGTCCGCCTGATGCGGGACGGCGCAGCGGTGGACCTGGTGCCGCACACGCGCGCGGACCGCACCGCCCGGTTCAGCCTGGGCGCCGACTGATGCAGAGGTTCGGGATGTGTAGCGCCGGTGTGGAGAGCCCGGCATGAAGGCCATTCAGTCGATTCGCGGGATGCACGACATCCTGCCCGATGACATTCATGCCTGGCAGTTCCTCGAGAGCCGCCTGCGGGAGTTGCTCGATGGCTATGCCTACCGGGAGATCCGCCTGCCGGCGGTCGAGTTCACCGACCTCTTCGCACGTTCCATCGGCGACGTCACCGACATCGTCGAAAAGGAGATGTATACCTTCGAGGACCGCAACGGCGACCGGCTGAGCCTGCGTCCGGAGGGCACCGCAGGCTGCGTCCGTGCCGGGATCGAGCATGGCCTGCTGCACAATCAGGTGCAGCGGCTCTGGTACCAGGGGCCGATGTTTCGGCACGAGCGGCCGCAGAAGGGCCGCTACCGGCAGTTTCATCAGGTCGGCATGGAGATCTTCGGTGTGCCCGGGCCCGACGTCGATGCCGAACTCCTGGCCTTCACCGCACGTCTGTGGAAGGCGCTGGGACTGCGCAACCTGCGCCTCGAGCTGAATACCCTGGGGACGCCCGCCAGCCGGCTGCGCTACCGAGAGCGGCTGATCGGTTATTTCGAGGCACATCGCGATGGATTGGATGCCGAGGCCGTCCGCCGTCTGCATGAAAACCCGTTGCGCCTGCTGGACAGCAAGCACCCCGAGACCGCCGCGATCGCGCGCGACGCACCGACGCTGATCGAGGATCTCGACGCCGAGTCGCGCGCTCATTTCGAAGGCCTCTGCGCCCACCTGGATGCCCTCGGCATCGCCTACCTGCACAATCCCCGGCTGGTGCGCGGATTGGATTACTATACCCACACCGTCTTCGAGTGGATCACGGACGAACTGGGCGCACAGGGCACGGTCTGTGCGGGTGGTCGCTACGATGGCCTGGTGGAGCAGCTCGGAGGCCGTTCCACGCCTGCCATCGGGCTGGCCATGGGCCTGGAACGACTGGTCAGCCTGCTGGTCGATCAGGGAGCCGTGACGGCGCGTGCCGGCCCTGACATCTACCTGGTGGTACCCGGAGACGCGGCGGCGGGTCCGCAGGCCCTGACCCTTGCCGAGCGGTTGCGGGACGAGCTCCCGGGGCTGCGCCTGCTGCTGAACTGCGGCGGCGGCAGCATGAAATCGCAGATGAAAAAGGCGGACAGGGCAGGTGCCCGCTACGCGGTGATCCTTGGGCCCGACGAAGTCGCGGCCGGCACCGTCGTGGTGAAGGCGCTGCGTGATTCCGAGAGCAGCCAGCTGACCGTGGCCCAGCAGGATCTGGCGGCGCTGATGCAGGCCAGGCTGGAACGACAAACCGGAGGATGGGACAGATGAGTTACCTCACCGACGAGGAAAAAGCGGAACGAATCAAACAGTGGTGGTCCGAAAACGCCGTAGCCATCATCGGCGGACTGGCGATCGGGATCGCCGGCCTGTTCGGCTGGAACTGGTGGAGCGATCGGCAGGACAGCCGCGCCGAGATGGCCTCCGAACTCTACACCGCGGTGCTCTCCCATGCCGGCGCTGGCCAGTACACCCAGGCCGCCGCGGTCGCGGCGGAGCTGACCGAGAGAGGTCGCGGCACGCCGTATGTGGCCATGGGTTGGGCCATCGTCGCCGACGTGGCCGTGCGTCAGGATGATCACCAGCGCGCGATCCATGCCCTGGAACAGGCGCGCGAGACCGCGCGGGACCGGGGCTACCGGCAGGTCGTGACGCTGCGCCTGGCCCGTCACCTGGTTTCCGCCGACCGGCTGGACGAGGCGGAGGCCCTGTTGGCCGAGGTCGAGGCGGAGGCCTTCGCAGGCCTGCGCGCGGAAGTGCGCGGCGATATTGCCCGTGCCCGCGGCGATTCCGAGCGCGCGCGCCAGTACTACGAAGAGGCCCTGGCTGTGGGGCACAATACGGAATTTCTGCGCCTCAAGCTCGATGAACTGTCGGCCTGAGGGGTGTCGCCGATCATGATTCCCGTCGTATTGCGCCTCTGGCTTGTCGCCGCGCTGCTGCTGTCCCTCTCGGCGTGCGGCCTGTGGACGCGCGACACCACCGAGCCCCCGGCACCCCTGCCGGAATTCACCGCGGTGGGAAGCCCGAATACCCTCTGGTCGCGCTCGATCGGCCGCGGGGCGGACCGCTCGATATGGCAGGTCAAGCCGGCGGTCACCGACGACCTGATCGTGGTTGCGGATTCGCGCGGGCGCGTCAGCGCCCTGGATCGCAGCACGGGCGCCCCGCGCTGGGAGAGCCGTCTGCGTGACCTGCGCGTCTCCTCGGGTGTCGGTACGGGAGCGGACATCGCGGTCGTGGGGACCATGGACGGCTCCGCCATCGCGCTGAACCTCGACAATGGCGACGAGATCTGGCGCACGCGGCTTTCCAGCGAGGTGCTGGCGCTGTCGACGGTCGCCGGCGGGGTCGTCGTCGCGCGGACCAACGACGGTCGCCTGCACGCGTTGGACGCGGCCTCGGGCACGGTGCGCTGGACGGTCCTGCGCACCACGCCCGCGCTGAGCCTGCGCGGGGTGCAGGTGCCCCAGATGCTGCCGGGGCGGGTGCTCGCGAGTTTCGATACCGGCCGCCTGCTGATGCTCGGCACGAATCGCGGCAATGTCCTGTGGGAGGCCACCATCGCGGTGCCTTCGGGGCGGTCCGAGCTGGAGCGCCTGATCGATGCCGACGGGCACATTCCCGTCTATCGGGGCGTCGCCTTCGCCTCGACCTATCAGGGGCGCCTGGCTGCAGTGACGCTGGACAGCGGCGACCTCATCTGGGCCCGGGACTTCTCTTCGTATCAGGGCGGCGATATCCACGGCGACTCCGAGATTCTGGTGATGACCGCGGCGGACAGCCATGTCTGGGGCCTCGATCCGCGCAATGGCGGCGACCTTTGGCAGCAGCGCGGCCTGCGCCTGCGCGACGTGACCGGGCCGGTCGTCATCGGCGATCAGGCGGTGGTCGGCGATTTTCAGGGCTACCTGCACTGGCTGAGTGTCGATGATGGCCGCATCCTGGCACGGACCCGGGCCGGGTCCGGGGCCATCGTGACCCGCCCGGTACTGCGTGACGGTGTGCTCTACGTGGTCTCCGGTGATGGCCGGGTCAGTGCGATTCGGGCGCGCGTCGGTAATGACTGAGCGCGGCCCCCGCGCGGGGGTGCCGGGATGATCCCGGTCATCGCCCTGGTGGGGCGCCCCAACGTCGGGAAGTCCACGCTGTTCAACCAGTTGACGCGCTCCCGGGATGCGCTGGTCGCCGATCT
>PUOZ01000030.1 GCA_003553165.1 Thioalkalivibrio sp. | reverse complement strand
GAAGGTTTTCCGCCGCTCGGTCGCCGAGAGGGCTCGCCTCCCACAAGGCGAGCGGGCTCGCCTCCCACAAGGGAAGGCCATGCGGGGGAGGGCGTTACGCACGAGCGCATTCCCTGCGGAGCTTGCGTGATAATCATGTGGATCTTTGGCCGGGCTTTCCCTTCCCGGCGAGCGAGGTTGAGGATGAGAAAGATCTTCCTGCTCCTGTCCCTGGTCATGATGGCGCATGCCGCGCAGGCGCAGTTGCCTGCTGCAGTCGATGGCCAGCCGCTGCCGACGCTGGCTCCCATGCTCGAGCGCACGGTTCCGGCCGTGGTCAACGTATCCACGCGGGCGCTGGTGGTCGAGTCGGTGAGTCCGCTCTTCGACGACCCCTTCTTCCGGCGTTTCTTCGACCTGCCCACGCAGCCGCGGGAACGGCAGCGGCAGGGTCTGGGCTCGGGCGTGATCGTCGATGCGGACCGCGGCCTGATCTTGACCAACAACCATGTGATCCAGCGTGCCGACGAGATCGTGGTCACCCTGCATGACGGTCGCCGCTTCGACGCCGAGGTGATCGGCGCCGATCGGGAGACGGATATCGCGCTGATCCGGATCGACGCTGACGGTCTCCATGCGCTGCCGTTTGCCGATTCCGACGAATTGCGCGTCGGTGATTTCGTGGTGGCGATCGGCAATCCCTTCGGCCTGGGCCAGACCGTGACCAGCGGCATCGTCAGCGCCCTGGGGCGCAGCGGCCTCGGGATCGACGGCTTCGAGGACTTCATCCAGACGGACGCCTCGATCAACCCCGGGAATTCCGGTGGCCCGCTGGTCAATCTGCGCGGCGAACTGGTCGGAATCAACACCGCCATTCTGGCGCGCGGCGGCGGCAACATCGGGATCGGTTTCGCGATCCCCATCAACATGGCGCGGATGGTTCAGGAACACCTGATCGTCGATGGCGAGGTCAGCCGGGGCCAGTTGGGTATCGCGATGCAGGACCTGACCCCTGATCTGGCGCAGGCATTCTCGCTGCAGGTGAGCACGGGCGCGGTGGTGACGCGGGTCGAACCCGGGTCGCCCGCCGATCGTGCCGGGCTGCAGGCCGGAGACGTGGTGATGGAGGTGGACGGCCGCCAGGTGCGCGGCGCCACCGATCTGCGCAACCGGATCGGCCTGCTGCGTGCGGGGACGGAAGTGCGTCTGCGGATCCTGCGCGACGGCGGGGCCCAGATCGTGACTGCGGGGATCGAGGCTCCGCAGGTTCAGGAGATCGAGGGCGATCGTGTGGATCCAAGGCTCGACGGCGCCCGTTTCGAGCGGGTCCTGGATCGGGATGGCACACCACGGATCCGGATCTCTGCCGTGCAGTCGCGGTCGCTCGCGGGCCGGGCCGGTCTGCGCGAGGGCGACGTGATTCTGTCCGTGAACAGGCGCGACGTTACGCGCCTCGAGGATCTGGCGGCAGCGGCCGAGGCCGGCCGTGGCGGGCTGTTGCTGAACGTCCAGCGGGGAACCAGTGCGTTCTTCCTGATGCTGCAGTAGGGCGTCGCGACCGCGCAGCGGCTCCGTGCGTGCCGGGGGCGGCTCGATGTGGTTTGCGAACTCCCCTTATCGCTGGATCCCTTACGGTGCCGTGATTCCGTGAGGCGGCGATGCCGCCGGTTAGCGCGCTGGCATCCTTCCTCTGGACCGGGTGTGTTTGCCTAGCGGCGATGGGGTTCAGTGGCCGGGCGTGTTCTTTTCCACCCAGCGCTCGCTGCCGTCGCTGAGGCGTTCGCGTTTCCAGAACGGTGCCTCGTGCTTCAGCCGCTCCAGGATCTCGGCGCAGGCATCGCGCGCGGCGACGCGATGGGCGGACCAGACGGCTACCAGCACCAGGGTGTCGGCAGGGTCGATCGAACCGACGCGATGCGCGACCTCGCAGGTGATCGACGGCCAGCGGGACTCCGCTTCGGCGACGATGCGTTCGAGTTCGCGTTCGGTCATGCCCGGGTAGTGTTCCAGGAACATGCCGTGGATCTCCTGCGCGTCGTTGAAATCGCGCATGCGTCCGACGAAGACGCTGGCGGCTCCCAGCTTCTCCATCGGCAGCTCCTGCTCCCGCTCCCGCACCACGGACCAGGGGTCGAAGGCCTCGGAAAACAGGCGTACAGCCATCGTCTAACCCCCGGTGACCGGTGGGAAGAAGGCGACTTCATCCCCATCTGCGATCGCGCTGTCGAGGCGCGCGTGGCTCTGGTTCACGGCCACCATCAACCGTGGCGGCGGCGCCTCGCGATGCAGGTGTCGCCACAGGTCGGCGACGGTGCCGATTCCCTCCGTCGCGGCGACCTGGTCGCTGTCGCGCCCCAGATCTTCGCGGAGACGGGCAAAATATTGAACGTTGATCGTCACGATAAGGCCCTACACATGGACGAGACACTCCCGCATTATACTGCCATGAACAACCTCACTCATTTCGACCCCGCGGGACAGGCGCATATGGTCGATGTCGGCTCGAAGCCGGTCAGCCACCGGGTGGCCGTCGCCGAGGGTCGCATCGCCATGCTGCCGGAGACGGCCGCGCGGATTCGCGCCGGGGATCACCGCAAGGGTGATGTGCTCGGCGTGGCCCGGATCGCCGGGATCATGGGCGCCAAGCGCACGGGGGAGCTGATCCCGCTATGCCATCCTATCGGGCTCAGCAGGGTCGCGTTGGAACTCGAGGCGGGCGCCGATCACGTCCGGGTGCAGGCCAGCTGCGAGGTCCAGGGGCAGACCGGTGTGGAGATGGAGGCGCTGACGGCGGTCAGCGTGGCCCTGCTGACCATCTACGACATGTGCAAGGCCGTGGATCGTGGCATGCGTATCGAGGGTGTGCGATTGTTGGAGAAGCATGGGGGGCGTAGCGGCAGCTGGTTCGCGCAGCCCCAGGTCGGAGAAGAAAAATGAAATGGATTCTGCGCTTGCTGGCGCTCCTCGGCATCCTGGTGCTGCTGGTGGTCATCGTCGGTGTCTACCTGGCCGTGACCTTCGATCCCAACGCCTACAAGGACCGGATCGAGGACAAGGTGGCCGAGGTCACGGGACGTGAGCTGACCCTCGCCGGCAGCATCGAGCTGACGCTGTTCCCGTCGCTTGGCCTGCGCCTCGAAGACGTGCGCCTGGCCAATGCCGAGGGTTTCAACGAGACCCCCTTCGCCGAAGTCCGGGTGGTTGACGTCGCCGTGGCGGCACTGCCCCTGATCCGCGGCGAGATCGAGGTGCAGCGGATCGAGGCGGATGGCGTCAGCATCTACCTGGCACGGGACGCGCAGGGGCGCAGCAACTGGGACGACCTGGTCGAGCGGGCGGAGGAGGCGCGCAGGGATGTCGTCGAAGAGCACGGCAATGCCGGCCCCGGCCGCGCGCGCGGGGCGTTCGACGACATCCGGATCGCCGGGCTGGAGGTGACCGACCTTCGGCTGGAATGGGACGATCGGCAGGCCGGTACCCGCGTGTTGCTGGCGCCCATGAATCTCGTCGTTCGCGAGTTCCGGCCCGGAATGGAAACCCCGGTGAAGCTAGACGGATCGATGCGGATCGAGGAGGAGAATGCTGAGCCCATCGAGTTGGATCTGCAGCTTGCGGGCCTGTTGAACGCGGATCCCGTGGCACATCGTTATGCCCTGCGCCGGGTCCAGTCGCAATTTGATCTGCGGCATCCGGCGCTGGAGCCGGAGGTCACTGCACGCCTGGAGACGGATCTCGTGCTCGATCTGCGGGATTCGGTGGCCCGGGTCGAGCGCCTGTCCGTGCACCTCTCGGACCTGCATCTCACCGGGCTGATCGAGGCCCGCGGTATCGGCGAGGAGGCGCTTGAACTGCACGCCGAGCTTCGCAGCAACACCTTCAATCCGCGCACAATGCTCGAGAGCCTGGGGCTCCAGCCTCCCGATACCGCTGATCCGGACGTCTTCAGCCGAATGGCCCTGGACCTCTCGGCGTCTGGTGGAACGGAGCGCCTGACCGTGAACCCGCTGCTCATCACCCTCGACGACTCCAGCCTCCGCGGCGAGGGCGAGGTGGACCTGTCCGGGCCACGGCCGATGATCCGCTTCAGTCTGCGGGGCGACCGGCTCAACCTTGACCGGTATCTGCCTCCGGAGGTCGAGCAGGCACGTATTCCGGAGGTGCCGGGCGAGGTCGCGAAGGCCGATATCCCGATCGACCTGCCGGCGGAACTGATGCGAGCCTTGGACGTCGACGGCAATCTGAGCCTGGGTAGCCTGACACTGTTCGGCCTGACGCTCGAGGGCATCGAAATGAAGCTCCGCGCTCGTGACGGTGAGTGGCGCATGGAGCCGCTGGCGGGCAGCGGGTACGAAGGACGCCTGGAGAGCCACCTGACGGTCGATGCACGTCGGGACGTTCCCCGTTATGCCGCCCGGGTTCAGCTCGAGAACATCGCCATCGGCGCGCTTCTGGAGGCCCTGTGGCAGGAGGAGTCGCGGCTGCTCGGAACCGGCAACGTCGCCCTGGAAATCGATGCGGTCGGCGCCAGCGTCGATGCGCTCACGTCCAGCCTGAACGGCAGGGGGGAGATGCGCCTCACCGACGGTGCGGTGCGGGGCATCAACGTTGCGCGCATCATCCGCCACGCGGACGCGCGCCTGCGGGGCGAGACACCGGAGGACGACGGCGAGCCGAACGAGACCGACTTCACCGAACTGAGCGGCAGCTTTCGCATCGAGAATGGCGTGGTCCGCAACGATGACCTGGTCGCCAGTTCGCCGCTGCTGCGGGCCGCCGGGCGCGGTTCTGCCGATCTCCCTGAACAGACCATGGACTACCGGGTGGACACCACTCTGGTGGCGACCATCGAAGGCCAGAGCGGGCGCAGCCTTGAGGATCTACGCGGTGTGAACCTGCCGATACGCATCACCGGCGCGTTTTCGGAACCGCGTTTCCGGCTGGATCTCGAGGACGTCGTCCGGGAGCGCGTCGACGAACGGGTACGACGGGAGACGGACCGCCTGCAGGAGCGGTTGCGCGAGCGGCTCGGCGTGGGCGATTCCGATCGCCCGGACGACAGCAACGCGCGTGAAGCGGAGCCTTCCGGTTCACGCGGCGTAGATGAGGCCCTCGATCAGCTGCGTGAGCGAGGCCGGAGCCTCTTGCGCTAGCCATGTTGGGCCGCGGGTCTTCGCTGCTCTGCGTGGTGGCGGGGTGGCTGCTGTTCCAACCCTGGGCCATGGCGGACCCCGACATCGACGTCGTCTATGATGGCACTCGGCTCGAGTTCAGGCTCGAAGCCCCGATTCAGGCGCCGTTGGCGGCGGTCGTTGCGGTGGTGCACGATTATGACCGCCTGGAGCGCATCCTGCCCCTGGTCGTCGCGAGCCGTTTCCTGGGACCAGCAGGCGACGGCATCGAACGCGTGTTCACCCTGATGCGCGGTTGCCTGCTGTTCGTCTGCCGCGAGGGACCACATACCATCGATGTGCGCAGGGTGGATGGCGGGTGGTCGTCGGGCATCACCGTTCCGGAGCTCAGTCGGGTGCGACGCGGTCAGTTTTCCTGGAAGATCGATCAGGAAGGCGCTGATTCCGGCCCCGTGCAATTCCAGATGTACGGATACTTCGAACCCGACTTCGCTGTGCCGCGCCTGCTTGGACCACCACTGGTGCGGATGTGGGTGCGTTCGGAACTTCGCGACAGCGTCGGTCGCATCGAACGGGCGGCCATCGCCCATCAGGACCGGCAAGCCGTGACGGTAGCGCCCCGGTGAGCCTCTTCGCGGTACGCCTGCTGGCCTGGTTCGACCGCCATGGCCGGCGCGACCTGCCCTGGCAGCATCCGCGCTCCGCCTACCGCGCATGGATTTCCGAGATCATGCTGCAGCAGACGCGGGTCGGGGCGGTGGTGCCGTATTTCCATGCTTTCATGGAACGCTTCCCGGATGTTCGGACGCTCGCGGAAGCGCCACTGGACGAGGTCCTGCACCTCTGGTCGGGGCTCGGCTACTACGCTCGGGCCCGGAATCTGCATCGGGCCGCGCGGCTGGTGCTGGAACGCCACGGAGGCGAACTCCCGGCCGAGCGCACCGCGTTGGAGACCCTGCCGGGTATCGGGCGTTCCACGGCGGCCGCCATCCTCGCGCAGGCCCACGGGCAGCGCGAGGCCATTCTCGATGGCAACGTGCGGCGGGTCCTGGCGCGTCATGCCGCTGTCGAAGGTTGGCCCGGGAGCAGCGCAGTCCAGAAGCGACTGTGGGCGCTCGCGGAGGCCCGGTTGCCGGGGGCACGCATGGCCGATTACACGCAGGCGATCATGGACCTGGGCGCCACGGTCTGTACCCGCGCCCAGCCGGCCTGTGAGCTTTGTCCGGTTGCCCCGGACTGCGTGGCGCTGGCGCAGGGTCGTACTGCGGAACTGCCCACGCCGCGGCCAGGCAGGGCGCTGCCCCTGCGCACCCGTTGGGCGGCGCTCGTCATCGCACCGGAGGGCGTATATCTCCAGCGCCGGGTCGCCGCTGGCATCTGGGGCGGTCTCTACAGCATGCCGGAGGCCGACGAACAGCAGGATCTGCGGGATGCCATCCTGTCGCGCTGGACCGATGCCCGTGAGGACGCACCCGCCGCCGGAGACCGCATCGACCATGCTTTCAGCCACTATCGGCTGGATCTGCGCATTCTGCGCTTCCGGCTCCCGGCAACGGCATGTGGGATCATGGAAGGGGATGGGGCGATCTGGTATAACACGCGGCTCCCGGTGCGGGTCGGGCTGCCCGCTCCCATCGAACGTTTTTTGAGAGATCGAGGAAATATCGACAATGGCGCGAACCGTTAACTGCGTGTACCTGGGCCGCGAGGCCGAGGGTCTGGCCTTTCCGACCTATCCTGGCGAGCTGGGCAAGAAGATCTTTGCCAATGTCTCGAAGGAGGCCTGGCAGGCCTGGCTCAAGCACCAGACGATGCTGATCAACGAGTATCGGCTGAGCCCGGTGGAACCGAAGGCGCGCAAGTTCCTCGAGGAAGAGATGGAGAAGTTCTTCTTCAAGGGCGGCGCCACCAAGCCGGAAGGCTACGTCGACCCGAACCAGGCCAAGTAGGTGCCGGAGTCGGCCTGCGGTTTCCCGGCGCTCGGGCCAGAGAGGGCGGGCTCGGCTTGACGGCCGGCTCCGGTGCCGGTTTAATACCGTCCTTCGCCCGAAAGGCGACTCCCTCCGCAGTTCCGGCCAGGTAGCTCAGTTGGTAGAGCAGGGGATTGAAAATCCCCGTGTCGGCGGTTCGATTCCGTCCCTGGCCACCATATTTTCAATGACTTGGCCCGCGATGAGCGGGCTTTTTCGTTTCCGCACTTTTTGCGCCGCGCAGACCCGATGCACCGACGGTCAGGCTTCGGCGGGCTGGGAACCCTTTGCCTGCCTTGGTTCGGCGGCGCCGGTACGGGCCATGATCCTGCCGCCCTTGATCGCGAGTACCTCGCCTGCGGCAACCGGTTCCCAGGCCTCTGTCGTCAGCGGAACGCTGGCGACCAGGGTGACGCGCTGGCGCGCCTCGGTCAGGCCCAGGGTCAGGCCTTCGATGGGCCTGGGCTTGCGGCCCTCGCGTTTGGAAGGGCAGGTGCGGCACAGGCTGTAGAGACCGGGGGGCTCGATCCGGCCGGAGGCCTCCTGCGTGCGTTCATGCCCGTGAACGTACAGGTACTCGCTATCGGAATACAGGAAATTGGCCGGGCCGAAGTGCCGCAGGAGTGCTGCGAACCCGGTGACCACGTCGAGCCGGGCCTCGAGCGACGGAGATTCGCCAGGAGCCCACAGTGGCTCCATCCGCGCGAGCAGGATGCAGAAGGCATGTTCGGAATCGGTGTCCCCGATGGGTCGGGTGCGGCCCAGTTCCGGGCCAGTGGCCTCCTCGAGCCCGATCAGGTCCCCGTTGTGCGCGAATACGTGCATGCGCCCGCCGAGTTCGCGTGCAAAGGGCTGTGTGTTCTCCAGCGACACGGCCCCCTTGGTCGCCTGGCGCACGTGCGCCAGCACCAGGTTGCTTCGGTACTGCTGTTCGCGCAGAAAGCGGATGCCGCTGCTGCGGCTCGCCGCGCCGGTTTCGCGGAGCCGGCGGGCGTCGCGCCCGGAGTAGAAGGCGGCGCCCCAGCCGTCCTTGTGCGGCGCGCTCAGGCCGCCGCGCTCCGAGAAGGCCTCCAGCGAGATCGACAGGGTCGCCGGCTCCAGGCTGGACATGGCGAGAAGTTCACACACCGCTGAATCCTGCGCTGGGGGCGCCGGGGCGGAGTCTGTCGGCGTGGCAAGCTGCTGTTTCCGGATCGTGATGCATGACCAAAAGTATCTGTCCCGCGGGGTCGGGGGTCAAACGGCAGGAGCGTTGCAGAAGTTGCGGGGACGCCGTGGATGTCGGGGAATCCACGAGGCTCTCAACGCAGGCCATAGTCCTTGAAGCGCTCCACCACCCTTGCTACCTCGGTATCGGAAAGCAGGTTCGGTCCGCCCAGCATCAGGCTCAGGATGTACTGCCGGGCGAGAACCTCGACCTCGCCGGCCAGCCACAGTGCCTTGCGCAGGTTCGGCCCGATGGCGATCACCCCGTGGTTCGCCAGCAGGCATGCGTGGCGCCCGTCCAGAGCCCGCAGGGCAAGGTCCGAGAGTTCCCGGGTCCCGAAGGTGGCGTAGGGGGCGCAGCGAATGTTCGCTCCGCCGGCGGCGGCAATCATGTAATGCGCTGCGGGAATCTCCATGCCCCGCATCGCCAGTGCAGTGGCATGCACCGAGTGCGTGTGCACCACCGCGCCGACCTCCGGCCGCGCGTGCAGGATCGCGAGATGAAACCGCCACTCGCTGGAGGGCCGTTCGCCCGCGTCATGGCGCCCGTCGCTGGCGACGAACACGATGTCCGCCTCCTGCAGTTCCTCGTAGGGGATGCCTGAAGGGCTGATCAGCATGCCGTCGCGCCAGCGCACGCTCACGTTGCCCGAGGTCCCGTGGTTGATGCCCTCGTGATTCATGCGCAGGCAGGTGGCGATGATCTCGCGGCGCAGGGACTGTTCCGTTGCCTCCATTCAGGGCTCCCGTTGATGGTTTCGGGGTGTGCTCCCCACTGGTGACTATAGCCGCGCGAACGACCTTGATCCGCAGGTCCAGCAATCGTTTCCTGGCAACACGCAGGAGGCTTGCCGGGCGCGGTCGGGATTCTCCTGACGGCTCTGGTGCGCTCCCCGGCCTGCCGTGGGACAATGCATGTCATGGATTGGAACGCGCTGCAGAATGGTTCGGACATCCGCGGAGTGGCAATGCCCGCGCCGGGTGCTTTCGCGGCGGAGGTGAACCTGACGCCCGAAGTGATGCGGCGCCTGGGTCTCGCCTTTGTCGATTGGCTGGCCCG
>PUOZ01000314.1 GCA_003553165.1 Thioalkalivibrio sp. | reverse complement strand
GGGAGGGGTCTCGAGCCCGCGTTCCAGCACGGCCACCGTCGCGTGGTAGAGGGTCTGCAGCAGGGAGTCCTTCCAGTTGTTCCAGAGTTCCGGGTTGGTGCCCCGGATATCGGCGGTGGTCAGCAGGTAGAGCAGGTCGAGCCGATCGCGGCTGCGCACCTCGCGGGCAAAACCGAGAACCACCTCCGGATCGGAGATGTCCTTGCGCTGGGCGGTCAGCGACATCAACAGATGCGAGCGGACCAGCCACGCGACCAGTGCCGCATCCTCTTCGCTGACGCCGTGATGCTGGCAGAAGTGCAGCGCGTCCAGGGCGCCGAGCTCGGAATGGTCGCCGCCGCGGCCCTTGGCGATGTCGTGAAAGAGCGCGGCCAGGATGAGCCGTTCCGGACGCTCGATCCCATCGGCGATCCCGCTCGCGAGCGGCAGTTCATCGCGGAATTCCGGGATGAAGAGGCGCCGGGCGTTGCGCACGACGTTCAGCGTGTGCTCGTCCACGGTGAAGGCGTGAAACAGGTCGTACTGCATGCGCCCGATGATGCGTCCGAAGGCCGGGATGTAGGCGCCGAGCACGCCGTAGCGGTTCATGCGCCGCAGCACGGTGGTGACCCCCTGTGGGGCCCGCAGGATGGCCATGAACAAATCGCGGCAGACCGGATTGCGCCGGAACTGCCCGTCGATCAGGTGTCGGTGGGCACGGATCAGGCGGATCGTCGAGGCGCGGATCGCCTGGACCTCGGGGTGGGTCTGGAGCAGATGGAAGGCCTCCAGCAGGGCCGGCGGATAGATCATGAAGACCTGGTCGTGCACGAGTTCGAGGTAGCCGCCGCGCACCTGGAAGCGCTGGTGGATGCGCCTGGCCTCCCTGAGGCTGCCGGGATCCTCGAGGATGGCCTCGTTGAAATGTTGCAGCAGCAGTTCGTTCAGACGCTGGAGATCGCTGATGGTGCGAAAGTAGCGCTGCATGAACTGCTCGACGCCGAGGTTCTGGTGCTGATCGGTGAAACCGAAGGTGTTCGCGAGGGCCCGCTGCAGGTCGAACAGAAGCCGGTCCTCGCGGCGGCCGGTCAGCATGTGCAGCGCGAAGCGAACCTTCCAGAGAAAGCGCTGGCCCGCGACCAGGTCCAGGCACTCGCCCTCGCGCAGAAACCCGCGCTCGACCAGCTCCTGCAGGCGTTCAGCAGCGAAGTGCCGCTTGCTCACCCAGCCGATCATCTGAATGTCCCGCAGCCCGCCCGGGCCCTCCTTCACATTGGGCTCGAGTCGGTAGGCCGTTTCGCCGAAGCGGCGATGGCGCGCCTGCTGCTCGGCGAGTTTTGCCGCGTAGAAGGCGCGCGAGTCCCAGAGCTGATCGGGTTGCATGGCCTTGCGGAATCGGTTGAACAGCAATCCGGAGCCGGACAGGCGGCGGGCCTCGAACAGGGTGGTCGCGATGGTGATGTCGTTGCGGGCCTCGCGGAGGCAATCGTCGAGGCTGCGCACGCTGTGCCCGACCTCGAGACCGATGTCCCAGAGAAAGGTCACGAAGTCGCTGATCGTGTCCGCATGCGCGGATTCGGCCTCCGGTTCGGCGATGATCAGGATGTCGATGTCGGAGCCTGGATGCAGTTCCCCGCGCCCGTAACCACCCACTGCGGCCAGGCAGAGGCCACGGCTGTCGGCAAGACCGCTTTGGGCCCAGATCAGGGTCAGCAGGGTATCGATCAGGGCCGCATGGCCGTGGATCAGGGCGTCGATGTCGGCGCCATCGTGAAAGGCCTGGTGGAGGCTCGCGATGACGGTTCGCCGGTACTCGCGGAACCGGGCAGTGTCCGCGGGATGTTCGCGCAGGTCATCCAGACCGGGCGGCGGCAGAAGCTCCGGCCCCGACCAGGACGGGGCGTGGGAACTCATGCGGCCAGGGCCTGGGGCGGAGTCTCTCCTGCGCGCAGGGTCAGGATGTCATAGCCGTCGCGGGTCACCAGGATGGTGTGTTCCCACTGCGCCGAGGGGCTGTGATCCTTGGTGACCGCGGTCCAGCCGTCGGCGAGAAGACGCGTGTGCCGCCGGCCGGCGTTGATCATCGGCTCGATGGTGAAGCACATGCCCGGCTCGAGGCGCAGCCCGGTCCCGGGTTTGCCGTAATGCAGGACCTGCGGATCCTCGTGAAAGACCTTCCCGATCCCGTGGCCGCAGTACTCTCGGACCACGGAACAGCGGTTGGCCTCGGCGTAGGTCTGGATCGCGTGGCCGATGTCACCGAGCGTGGCTCCCGGTCTGACCTGCTGGATGCCCAGATACAGACAGGCGCGCGATACGTCCACGGCGCGCTGGGCCTGGATGCTGGGCTTGCCGATGCAGAACATCTTGCTGGTGTCGCCGTGAAAGCCGTTCTTGATCACGGTGATGTCGATGTTGATGATGTCGCCGTTCTTCAGCTGGCGATTGCCGGGAATGCCATGGCAGACCTGATGGTTCACCGAGGTGCAGATCGACTTGGGGAACCCGCGGTAGTTCAGCGGAGCCGGGATCGCCATCTGGTGGTCGACGATGTAGTCGTGGCAGATGCGGTCGAGTTCGTCGGTGGTGACGCCGGCCTGCACGTGCGGGCCGATCATTTCCAGCACCTCGGCCGCGAGCCGCCCGGCCACGCGCATGCGTTCGATCTCTTCTTCGGTCTTGATGGTGACAGCCATGCAGGGATCCTACACTACGGGCGGACGCGTCGGAATGCGCCCCGCGTTTGGTTTGAACCGGGGTCCTATGCTATAAAGCGCGCGCCCTCGGGGCAATGAAAACCCTAAATCCACACACGTATCGGCACGGTCTGTTGGGTGCCCGTCCAAGGCGACGGGTTGCAGTCCGGGATACGTGGAGGCCCAACCCTCATCAGGAGAATACCGCAATGTCACTCGTTACCATGCGTCAGATGCTGGAGGCCGGCGTTCACTTTGGCCACCAGACCCGCTACTGGCATCCCAAGATGGCTCCGTACATCTTCGGGGAGCGCAACAAGATCCACATCATCAACCTCGAAAAGAGCCTGCCGATGTTCAACGACTCGTTGAACTTCCTCGGCAAGGTCGCCGCGGACGGCGGCAAGGTCCTGTTCGTGGGCACCAAGCGTTCCGCCCGCGACGTCGTCGGCGAAGAGGCTCGCCGCTGCAACATGCCCTTCGTGAACCATCGCTGGCTGGGCGGCATGCTGACCAACTTCAACACCGTGAAGCAGTCGATCAAGCGCCTGAAGGACATCGAGGCCATGCGTGCCGACGGCAGCATCGACCGGCTGAACAAAAAGGAAGGCCTGATGCTGATGCGCGAGCAGGAGAAGCTGGAGCGCAGCCTCGGCGGCATCAAGGACATGAACCGCATGCCCGACGCGATGTTCGTGATCGACGTGGGTTACGAGAAGATCGCGGTGGCCGAGGCCAAGAAGCGCGGCATTCCCGTGGTGGCCATCGTCGATTCGAACGCCAGTCCTGAGGGCATCGATTACGTGATCCCCGGCAACGACGACGCGATGCGGGCGATCCAGCTGTATGTGGCGGCGATCGCGGACACCATCATGGAGGCCAAGGGAGCCAGCGCCACTGCGGTGCAGGAAGAGGAATTCGCCCCCGCCGAGGCCGGCGCGGAGTCCTAACCCCGTTCTGACCGGCCGCAGCGCTCACTGCGCGCGGCCGGTTTCATATCCAGGAGCTTTTTTCATGCAGATTACTGCTGCTTTAGTCAAAGAACTGCGCGAGCGCACCGGCGCCGGCATGATGGAGTGCAAGCGGGCGCTGACCGAGACCCAGGGCGACATCGACGCCGCGGTCGAGCTGATGCGCAAGTCCGGGCAGGCCAAGGCCGACAAGAAGGCCGGACGGATTGCCGCTGAAGGGCGGATCGAGATCGCCAGCGAAGGGTCGTCCGCGGTCATCATCGAGGTCAACTCGGAGACGGACTTCGTTGCAAAGGATGCCAATTTCCAGCAGTTTGCCGCCGAATGCGCGCAGGCCGCACTGACCTCCGGAGTGGCCGACGTCGAGGCCCTGATGGCGGTGGAAGTCGATGGTCAGAGTCTCGAGTCACGGCGCGCGGCGCTGGTCGCGAAGATCGGCGAAAATGTCCAGGTCCGCCGTTTCCAGCGGGTGCAGGGCGAAGGTCCCCTGGGGGCCTACCTGCACGGCAACCGCATTGGCGTACTGGTGAGCCTCGTCGGCGGCGACGAGGATCTGGCGAAAGACGTCGCGATGCACGTCGCTGCCAGCCGGCCGATCTGCGTCGATGCCGATCAGGTCCCTGCCGAGACGGTGGAGAAGGAACGCGAAATCTTCCGGGCCCAGGCTCAGGACTCCGGCAAGCCGCCGGAGATCGTCGAGAAGATGATCGAGGGGCGGGTCCGCAAGTATCTGGCCGAGGTCACGCTGGTCGGCCAGCCGTTCGTGAAGAATCCCGATCTGACCGTGGGACAGCTGCTCAAGGAGAAGGACGCCCGGGCGGCCGGATTCGTTCGCTACGAAGTCGGCGAGGGCATCGAGAAGAAGGTCGAGAATTTCGCCGAGGAAGTCATGGCCCAGGCGCGCGGCGCCTAGGCCCCGAAGGGCCGGGGAGGGTGGTAGCGCACTCTCCGGCCGCAGGTACGAGTCCATTTCCCACCGAGGAGTCCCATGAGCCAGTCCGGGCAGCCCGCCTACAAGCGTATCCTTCTCAAGCTTAGCGGCGAGGCCTTCATGGGCGCCCAGGACTACGGCGTCGATCCGAAGGTGCTGGACCAGGTGGCGCAGGAGGTGGCGGAGTTGTCGACCCTTGGCGTCGAGATCGGCATTGTGATCGGCGGCGGCAACATCTTCCGAGGCGCGGGACTCGCGCAGGGGGGCATGGATCGGGTCACCGGCGACCACATGGGCATGCTGGCCACCGTGATCAACGCGCTGGCTTTGCAGGACGCGATCGAGCGAACGGGGCGGTTCTGCCGCGTGATGTCGGCGATCCGCATCAACCAGGTCTGCGAGGACTACATCCGCCGGCGTGCCGTGCGGCACCTCGAGAAGGGGCGTATCGTAGTCTTCGCTGCCGGCACCGGAAACCCATTCTTCACCACGGACTCGGCGGCGAGCCTCCGGGCGATCGAGATCAACGCCGAGTTGATGATCAAGGCCACCAAGGTGGACGGCGTCTACGATGCCGATCCCATGCGGGACAGCACCGCGCGCCGGTTCGAACGCCTGACCTTCGATGAGGCGCTGGAACGGCGACTGGGCGTGATGGACACCACGGCGCTGGTGATGTGTCGGGACAACAAACTTCCACTGCGAGTCATGAACATGTTTGCCAAGGGTGATCTCCGGCGCCTGGTGATGGGCGAGGCGGTGGGAACCCTGGTCGAGGGGACCAGAGAATGACTGAAGCCATCTTCAAGGATGCCAGCCAGCGCATGGACAAGACGCTGGAAGCGCTGCACTCCGAATTCACCAAGATCCGCACCGGCCGCGCCCACACGAGTCTTCTGGACCACGTGACGGTCGAGTACTACGGCTCCGAGGTGCCGATCAACCAGGTCGCGAACGTGAACGTCGAGGACGCCCGTACGCTGACCGTGACCCCGTGGGAGCGGAGCATGGTCGGCAAGGTGGAGAAGGCGATCATGACCTCCGACCTCGGCCTGAATCCCGCGACGGTGGGTACCGTGATCCGGGTACCGCTGCCGGTGTTGACCGAGGAGCGGCGCAGGGATCTGGTCAAGGTGGTGCGGGCCGAGGCGGAGAACGCCCGTGTCGCGGTCCGCAACATCCGCCGCGACGCCAATCACCACCTGAAGCAGATGGTGAAGGACAAGGAGATCTCCGAGGACGAGGAGCGTCGTTCCGAGGAGCAGGTGCAGAAACTGACTGACGAGCACGTCGCCCGCATCGACAGGATGCTGTCGGACAAGGAAGCGGAGTTGATGGAGGTTTGACCTCTGTCGTCCCGATGGACCCCGCATCCCCCCAGACGGACACCGCCGTAGCGCCCGCGCACGTGGCCATCATCATGGATGGCAACGGCCGCTGGGCCGAAGCCCGTGGTCTCTCGCGCAGCGAGGGCCACCGGATGGGCCTGCGCGCCACGCGCAGGGCCGTGGAATTCTTCGCGAACCGCGGCGTGCGCGCGCTGACCCTGTTCGCCTTCAGCAGCGAGAACTGGCAGCGGCCGAAGGCCGAGGTCGAGGCGCTGTTCGACCTGTTCGTCGCGGCCATCGAGGACGAGCTTCCCGAGTTGCGGGAGAAGGGGATTCGCCTGCGGTTCATCGGTGAGCGTGAGGAATTTCCCGGGCAATTGCAGCAGCGCATGGGCGATGCCGAGTCTGCGACCCAGCACAACGACACCATGACACTTGTCGTGGCGCTGGGTTACGGGGGGCGCTGGGACATCCTCCAGGCGGCCTTGCGCTGGGTGCGCGAAAGCGCCGCCACGGACCCCGACCCGGATGCCTTCGAGGGCTTTCTCAGTACGGCCGGGCTGCCGGAACTGGACCTGTTGATTCGCACCGGCGGTGAGCAGCGCATCAGCAATTTCCTGCTGTGGCAGGCAGCCTACGCGGAACTCTGTTTCCTGGACGTGCTTTGGCCGGACGTGGACGATGCCGAATTGCAGGGAACGCTGGATTGCTATGCGCGTCGCCAGCGGCGGTTTGGCTGCACCGCGGCGCAGGTGGATACGGTCGATGCTTAGGCAACGGATCCTCACCGCGCTGGCGATCATCGTTCCGGTGTTCCTGCTGATCGTCTTTGCACCGACCTGGCTGTTCGGGCTCTTCGTGCTGGCCGTGATCGGCCTGGGTGCCTGGGAATGGGCACAACTGGGCGGTTTCCGTTCCTCGACGGCGCGCCTGGGCTATGTCGCGTCGGCGCTGGTTCTGTTCGGGGCGCTGCTGCTTGTCTGGCTGACGGCGGGTTGGTCCTCCTGGCATTGGGCGGTGTTGGTGCTGGCCGTCTTGTGGTGGCTCTTCGTGTTCCTGGGGCTTGCCTGGTACCGCCAGGGGCTCAGCACGAGCCCGGCCGGGCGTCTGCTGCTGCAGGCGGCCGGCTATCTGACCCTGGTGCCTGCGGGGTTGGCCCTGGTCTGGCTCCACGCCCTGCAGCCCATGCTGGTGCTCTACCTGATCCTGCTGGTCGCGGCCGCCGATACGGGCGCCTATTTCGCGGGACGTCAGTTCGGCCGCAGCAAGCTTGCGCCCGAGATCAGTCCCGGCAAGACCCGAGAGGGTCTGTTCGGCGCGCTTTTTCTGGTGATTCCGGTTGGCCTGCTGGGCGCCTGGCTGTTCGGCCTCGCGGCGATGGACGCCCTGGTATTTGGCCTGCTGAGCATCGTCGTGGCCTTGGTTTCGGTGGCTGGGGATCTGCAGGAGAGCGTGCTGAAGCGCGAGGCTGGAGCCAAGGACAGCGGCACCCTGCTGCCGGGGCATGGCGGAGTCCTGGATCGTATCGACAGTCTGACCGCGGCCGCCCCGGTCTTCCTTTTCGGTCTCCTCTGGACCGCGTTGCTTTCGGGCTCTGTCCAATAGCATGGGCCGGGAACGCGTCACCATCCTCGGTTCCACCGGCAGCATCGGGGTTTCCACGCTCGACGTGCTCGCCCGCCAGCCCGACCGCTTCGAGGTCCACGCGCTGACCGCCCACGCGAACGTCGAAAGACTGGCGGAGCAGTGCCTGGAGCATCGACCGGCCGTCGCGGTGATGGTGGACCGCGAGGCCGCGTCCGCCCTGCGCGATCTCCTCGCGCGGGCGGGCAGCGCGACCACGGTGCTGGGGGGCGAAGAGGCGCTGGTCGAGGTTGCCAGGGCCCCCGAGGTGGACGTGGTGATGGCGGCGATCGTCGGCGCCGCCGGACTGTTGCCGACCCTGGCCGCGGCCCGCGCGGGAAAGCGGCTCCTGCTGGCCAACAAGGAATCCCTGGTCATGTCGGGTGCCCTCCTGATGGATGCGGTGACCCGCAGCGGCGCCAAGCTGCTTCCCGTCGACAGCGAACACAATGCGATCTTCCAGTGCCTGCCGGCCGGCTACACCTGTGGGGAGCCGGTGCACCCGCACGGGGCGGAACGAATCCTGTTGACCGCATCGGGCGGACCGTTTCGGGAGCGGGCTCTGGACCGTTTCGACGACATCACCCCGGACGAGGCCTGTGCCCATCCCAACTGGGACATGGGCCGCAAGATCTCGGTGGATTCCGCGACGATGATGAACAAGGGCCTCGAGGTGATCGAGGCGTGCTGGCTGTTCGCGCTCGAGCCCGACGCGATACAGGTCGTGCTGCATCCACAAAGCATCGTTCACTCCATGGTCACGTATGCCGACGGCTCGGTGTTGGCGCAAATGGGCAACCCGGACATGCGCACGCCCATCGCACACAGCCTGGCCTGGCCCGGTCGTATCGCCTCCGGGGTGGCCCCGCTGGATCTTGTGAAGGCGGGCAGGCTGGAATTCCTGCCGCCGTCCCGAGAACGTTTCCCCTGTCTCGACCTGGCCTATCGGGCCTTGAACGCGGGCGGCACCGCCACCACGATCCTCAATGCGGCCAATGAGATCGCGGTGCAGGCGTTCCTGGACGGGCGCATCCGGTTTCCTGCCATCGCCCGGCTGATCGACGCAAGCCTGAGTGCCCTGCCGGTGCAGTCGGCGGATTCGTTGGACGGGATTCTTGCAGCGGATGCCGAGGCGCGGGAGTATGCTAGCGACTGGGTAACCGCACAGGCCAATGCGTAGCGACACCATGACTACATGACCATTCTGACCAGCCTTGCCGCCTTCATCGTGGCGATCGGCGTGCTCGTCACGATCCACGAGTATGGCCACTACCTTGCCGCACGTCTCATGGGCGTGAAGGTGCTGCGTTTTTCCGTGGGCTTCGGCAAGCCGATCTACCGCCGGCTCTTCGGGCGGGACCGCACCGAATTCGTGATTGCGGCGATTCCCCTTGGCGGTTACGTGAAGATGCTGGATGAACGCGAGGCCCCGGTCTCCACGGCGGATGCCCCGCGCGCCTTCAACCGCAAGCCGCTCGGTGCCCGGAGTTTCGTGATCGTCGCCGGCCCGGCGGCGAATTTCCTTTTCGCGCTGATGGCCTACGCGGTGATGTTCATGATCGGCGTTCCGGGCCTGAAGCCCGTGGTCGGTGACGTGGAACCGGGCAGCGCTGCGGCCGTCGGCGGCCTGCAGCACGGCGACGAGATCCTGATGGTGGGCGACCGGCGGGTCCAGGACTGGGACCAGGCCAACCTGCGTCTTCTGGACCGCGCGGTCCGCGCCGACGAGGTCGTGATTACCGTGCTCGACCGCGATGGTCGTGAGATGCGGCGCACGCTGACCCTGGAAAACCGGCGTGAACTCCTGGGCGAGGGGCAGTTCCTGGAACGCCTGGGTATCCG
>PUOZ01000257.1 GCA_003553165.1 Thioalkalivibrio sp. | reverse complement strand
TAGGCGCCGTACAGATGCAGCAACGGCACCAACCCTAGATCGTCATCCTTGGCGCGCACATCGCCCTGGCGCAACTTGATGTGGGCATCCCTCACCAGCAGTGCGGCCCCCGCCCCGAGATCCCAGTCCTCACCACGGTGGAACATCCAACGATAGGTCAGCCGATACGTATCGAACTTGTAGCTGGCGCGGGTCGGTGTATCCGCAGCAAACTGTTCGCCGTCGAACAGCACCGTTCGATCGAAGGTTCCGGTTCCCGTCGCCCGTACCGGCGCCAGAGTAAGCCGAACACTGTGCCGCTCGTTGAAGTCATAGCCTAGAAAAAGGCGTGCATAGGGATCACCACCGCTTCCGGTAAGATCCCGCAGGCTAAAGGTCGTACCGGTATCGGAAGGAACGCGAGCGCGATTGCGGCTGAACCAGAGAGCGCCCGTTTCCAACTCAACCGTCCACCCCGACGGGTCAGGATCCGATGCCTGCACCTGACCCGGGACCGGCGACGCCATCAATATCAACACCAGGAAACTGTAGTAAAACGCCTTGAGCACCGAGTCAATTCTCTCTGGTAGGACTTGGCAACAACAAGCCCGTCCTGGCGTGACTCGTTATCGGGGCCTCACGGGAGGACACGGCCATGCCATTCGCGAAAACTCAGTATAGGATCCGTGCAACGCTGAAACCAATGGTTTGACCGTATCTTCCCTGTGTGGCCGGCGATGATGCGGAACTTCAGTGCGCGCGGTCGCTACCGAGGTGCCGGAGCCTCAGCGGCGCAGCCGCAGGTAGATCTCGGGGAGTCGGCGCGGGAGTTCGTCGACGTGGTCGATGATGGTGTAGTGGCCGGGACCGAAGATCGCGGGCAGGTATTCCTCGCCCGAGGGATCCAGGGTGATGCAGAAGGGGTGGATGCCGGCGTCCAGGGCCTCCTTCATCGCCATGCGCGTGTCTTCATGCAGGTAACGGGCATCGCCGCCGTCGTCGTAATCGGCGGGGCGGCCGTCGGAAAGGATCAGCAGCAGCCGGTGCTGGCTGGAGACCCGCTGCATCGCCCGGACCGAGTGGCGGATCGCCGCACCCATGCGTGAGGCCAGGCGCCCGGAGATGCCCGCGATGCGCCCCCGGACCGCGTCGTCGAGCGGCTCGGTGAAGTCCTTCAACCAGTAATAGTGCACCTGATCCCGCTGCTTGGAAGCGAAACCGGAGATCGCGCAGGGGTCCCCGATACGGTCGATGGCCTCGGCGAACAGCATCAGCCCGGAGCGCACCCGCTCGACGATCTTCCCCTCCCCACCGGGATGCCGCGCCATGATCGAGGTCGACATGTCAGCGAGTACCAACACGGCGGTATCCCGGTGTCGCACCGCCCGCCGACGGTAGATGAAGGCCTTCGGCGACAGGCCGGCGCGCTTGTCGGCGATGAAGTCGATGACCGCCTCGGTATCCAGCTCGTCGCCGTCCATCTGCCGGCGCAGCGGGGCCATGCGCATCGGCCGCTGCATCTCCAGACCGCGCGTGAGGCGCTTCAGCGTGGCTGCATGTTCCGCGAGGATTTCCCGCGCCCGGCCCGGGGCCTGCTCATCCAGCACCCGCTCGTTCAGGTTCACCCAGTCGCTGATCATGCGCTGCTCGCGATAGTCCCATTCCGGGTAGGGGATGCCGCCGCTACGGGGCTGCCAGGCCACTCCGCGCTTGGCGACCTGGGCCGGCGCCGGGATACCGACCCCGATGCGCCCGCCGGAGCCCGAGGTCTCCTCGCGGGGCATCTGGATGTCGGCATCCGGGTCCTTCTGCGCGCCTTCGGGCGCCTGTTCCGGCGCCTCCTCCTGCTTCTCGCGCACGAAACGGTGTTCCTCGTAGGCATCGCCAACGTCGCGGAAGTCGCTGAGATCGCCGTCGCGCAGGCGCTGCGGATATACCGGGCGCGCGGCGTTCAGGGACAGCCCTGGCAGATAGGCATCCTTGCGCTGATCGATCCCGATCTCCGGAAACGCGGGATCGGCGAACAGTTCCTGCGCCACCTCCCAGGCATCGAGCACGGTGGCTTCGGGTTTCAAGAGCCCGCGCAGACGGTGATCCAGCGTCCCCGGTGGCGCGTGCGGTGCCCGACCCGCTTCGGCCGACGGGCCCGCCCCACGCAGGGGGCGGAGCTCCTCTCGCAGACCCACGTACGTCTCCAGCGCGAAACGGTAATAGCTCCCGGCCGGCTCCTTGGGTAGCTCCCGTCTCTGCGCCAGCTGCAGCAGGCGGGCCAGGAAGCCGGGAATCCGGAAATGCAGCCGGCCATTCACGCGCAGGTCCTCGGCCAGGTCGAACAGGATCTGGAACCGGAACATATGCTCGCCGAAGGACGCGAACAGGGGGCGCCAGGTGATCCGACTGTGGTCGTCGAGGGGTGGGTGCTCCATTCCAGCGCGAGCGAACAGGGACTCGATATGCTCCCGGGCGTAGCTGTCGAAGGCCAGGTGCGCGGCGCCGTGCTGCACCGCGACGATCGCCTCGTCGCGGCTATCGAAAACCGCGGGCAGGTACAGGCGGCGGCCGTCCGTCTCCAGCATCGGACGTCCCTCGCCCGGCTTCCAGTCGCCGTCCGCCAGCGGGATCTCGGCGTCCAACCACGCCAGCAGCAGCAATTGCAGGAAGCGCCCGTGCAGGCGAGCCCGGTAACCGGGCAATGCCTCGAGCAACAGCCGCATGCCCTCCTCGCTCTCCATGCGGAAATAGGCCTCGCCACGAGACCGCCCGGCGACAAGCAGGTCGGCGCCGCGGCGTGCCCAGCTCAGCAGGCCGGCGTCGCCGACCATGTTGCGGGCCATGGGTGCGCCCGCGAGGTAGCAGTCGAGGGTGAGACCGCGCTCGTCGAACAGCCGCTCCGCCGGTTCGATCAGGCTGCGCAGCCCCGACACCCCCTGCCCGCCGTCCAGCCGATCGAAGGGGGTCTCGAAATAGGCGCGGGCATCGGCGAGGCTGCGCCCGCACCAGCGCAGGCCGATGGCGAACCACTCGCGCTCGCCGACCTCGCCCCAGGCGCGCCAGACCCGGTCGACCTGGGCCAGAAAACCCTCCAGAGCGTAGTGCGAGTTCACCCACTGGAGAAATTCCCGGGCCTGGCCGGTCCAGGGCTCGACCACGCCCGAGTTCTCTGCGAGCCGGGCTGAATGACGCAGGAAGCTCTTGCCCGCCTCGCGGTCGTGCAGGAACAGGTCCCGCGCGGTCTCGATCCAGAATCGCGCCTGAACCGCACCGAATTCGCGAATCGCCGGCAGCGCGGCCCTGGTGTCGCGGTGCGCGACGAAGCTCACCCGCTCCAGCTGTTGCAGGACCTCCTCGATCGCGACGAGATCGTCGGCCTCAGCCATGGACCGCCGCAGTCTCCTCGTCGGATTCGGGGAAGTGCGCAGCGACGATCTCTTCCAGCGCCTGGATCAGCTCTGGATCGTCCGTGACCGGCGCGATCATCGCCGCGCGGCAGGCGGTGCGCGGCGGAAGACCGGCCTGCATCAGCTCACCCGCATACGCGAGGGCCCGGGTGGAGGTGGCCTCCTCGAGACCGTGGTCCTTCAGCTTCCGGGCCCGCCGCCCGGCGGCAACCAGGCGCTCGACCCGATCGGGATCCAGCCCGCCCGACTCCCTTGCGACGATCTCGCGCTCGATCAGCTCCCCGGGGTAGTCGAAGTGGATACCGACGAAACGCTGCTTGGTCGACGGCTTGAGATCCTTCAGGACAGTCTGGTAGCCAGGGTTGTAGGAGATGACCAGCATGAAGTCGTCATGCGCATCGATGATCCGCGCACGCTTGTCCAGCGGCAGCTGGCGGCGATGGTCGGTCAAGGGATGGATCACTACCGTGGTATCCGTGCGCGCCTCGACGATCTCGTCCAGATAGCAGATCGCGCCCTCCTTCACCGCGCGGGTCAGCGGACCGTCCTGCCAAACCGTTTCCTCGCCCTCGAGCAGGAAGCGCCCGACCAGGTCGGAACTGGTCAGATCCTCGTGGCAGGCGACGGTGACCAGCGGCTTGGCGAGCACGTGGGCCATGTGTTCCAGGAAGCGGGTCTTGCCGCATCCGGTGGGGCCCTTGAGCATCACGGGAAGGCGCCGTGTCCATGCAGCGCGAAAGATCTCGATTTCGTCGGCCTGTGCGACGTAGAACGGCGCGTCGGCGTCCGGAGGGGATTCGAGCACGTCACGTTCGACGCCGCGCAGGCGGTTGAGCAGGTTTTTCATGGAAGCTCCGTCGGGTCGGCGGAAGGATTTGAAGACTTGGTGCCCACACTCCGGCACGCGGATCTTGGTCGGTAGAGGTTCTAATCCTGTATCATTTCAGCTTTCTCTAATATCGACCATTTCACTCCAAACCAGTGCGTTTAGGGAGCCGGCATGAAGCTAGTGAAGCTGATCAAACTCAATAACCTGCAATACAACGCCAACCGCGACCCCGCCTTCTATCGCCGCCCCGTCAACGAGGAATTCCGACTGCAGGCGATGCTCAACGGTTCGGGCGAGGCGAAGGCCATGTTCACCGTCGAGGGCGAGACCCTGTGCGAGAGCACGATCCATCTCCCCGGCACCTTCGACTGCAAGTTCAGCTACGAGACCGCCGGCACCCGGATCGGGGTACTAACCATAGACGGCGCCGCCGAACAGTTCCGGGAAACGGTCCGGATCGACGTTCTGAAGCACGCCCCGATCGGCTGACCGACCTGCAGGATGGCTTGCGCGCGGCGCACGCAGCGCCCGCGCCTGCTGGGAGGCGAGTTCCTCGGCAATCATTCCTTCGGAGCACACCCATCGGCCAGGGGCTGACCTCCAGCGCTGCGCCCGCGTCTGGTGGGAGGCGAGCCCGCTCGGCGATCATGCCGCGACATGCCTACCAGTCGTACTGGCGCAGGAACTCGGGGAGGCGTTGCACCATCTCGTCGCGGCTGAAGAAGCGGTCGGCGCGAGACAGACGCATCTCGTCCTGAATGTCCTCATCGCCGCCGAAGCAGAACACCGGAAGGTTGATCTGATACTCCATCCGCAGGATGCGGATCACATCGAGCGGATCGAAAACCTCGACCTCATCCAGGTCCAGCAGCAGAAAGCGGTACAGCAGGACCTCGTTCCACGCACCCAGGTCCTCGAGGTCGGTGACCGGCACCATCTCCCAAGGGGGCTCGATGCAGGCCTGAAGCTTTTTCAGCATCTCCTTGTCGCGCGTCATCACGATGATGCGGCGCTCGAGACGGCGGGCAATGGTCGGTTCCGACATGGTAGCTTCCTGGTCGAGATTCATGATCTGGAGAAACGATGATCACGCAAGCACCGCATTAGCCTTGCGCACTAGGAGGCGAGCACTCTCGCCGATTTGAGGCCGGAAAAGCCATCGGCCAGGGGCTGGCCTCCCACATCCTCGCCCCTTGCAACAGAACGCGTCTGACCGCCGACGGAGCTCGCATCATAATCACTTGACAATTCAACGAGTTCGGCTTCGCCTCAAGGTGTGCGAATCCCACGGTACAGGGCATCAACCCGGCAACTGATCTCGTCCGCGAGCGACGGCTCCAAGCCCTGGCTCAAACTCGCGCGGAGGACCAACCGCTCCGGCGCCAGCCCGATTACGCGCTGCTGGAGCACCTCGTTGATCCGCGGCTCCTCGCACCAGATGCGCCGGATCGCGGTGCCGGCCACGTGCAGACGCAGGCGCCCACAGCGGGAGCTGGTTTCGAACACGTGATTGACCCGGTTGATCCGGATCCCGGAAGGCACCGCGGAACGAGTGTCGCCCTGTTCCATGTCCTCCAACTCCTCACGACCGCGCGCAATCCAGGCGGCGCGCAGGGCCGGATCCAGTTCCACCGTTTTCGGCGGAACACCGAACCGCTGCCGCAGGGCCTCTAACAGGGCGCCCCGGAATGCGTCGTTGTCCGGCGCCGGGATGATCTCCTGCTCACAGTCGGTCACGCCCTCGCGCAGCGCCGGCAGCACCCACTCACGGTAGCCGTCGCTAGGGGCAAAGATACAGGCCAGGAAACGCTCGATGGGAAAGCGGAGAAGGAAACTCGCCCCGAAGACACAGCCCTTTTCGAGGGTGGCGGCGCCGGTGCCCATGATCTTGCGCCCGTGGATCCAGATATCCTGGCTGCGCGTCTCGACATCTTCGAGACCCAGCTGCCGCAGCACGGCCATCGCCAATCCCATACCCATGGAAAACAGGTGCCGGTGCCCGCGCGCCAGGCTATGGCGCGGCATCACCAGGAAGAAGCAGGGCTGACCCGCCTCCACCCACACCGCCCCACCCCCGAGCGGCCGCCGCAACACGGGAATGCCCTGCTGCGCACAGCCGTCCAGGTCCAGGTCGGTCGCCGGATCCTGGCTGGCACCCACGGAGACATGATCCTCGCTGCTCTTCAGCCAGAGCACGCGCACCGGGTCGTCGTCGCTGGTGCAGGCGGCCATGCCGGTGTAAAGGGCATGCATGGACTGAGCGGACACGGAGCCCGCGTCCAGCCATACGGGCACAACCGGTGGGCTCAAGAACTCAACCCTCGGCGCCGCCCTGTGGACCGCTGCTTGCTCCCTCCGGTGTCTGCTCATCCTTGGGGCGGTAGAAATAGCGGAAGTAGAAATCGCTGCGGGAAAGATCCTCGTACAGCTTGGCACGCTCCTCGACCCCGCTGCGCAGCACCTGAATCAGTGCCTCCGCCTGCTCTCCGTCCACGATATGCATCGCACCCATCAAATCCTGGTCGGTATCAAGGAAGTGCGCCGGCAGCTCATCCGGTTCCTGGATGAACATCAGGAAGGATTTGCACTCGGGGTCCTCCGGGTCCAGCGGCTGCATCACCACCCGCCCCAGCCAGGCGAGCCGGGCCACCTGGTTGAACTGGTGGATATCGAACTTCTTGCCGCGCTTGTACTTCTTCAGTTCGTTACGTATTTCGCCGATGTTCGTGATCTTCAATGAACTCATGACCGCCCCTGGCGATTGATTTGGGCAGAGAATACAAAAGGAAGAGATCCGCGGATAAATGGCCCCGGAGAACCGGGGTAGTCGGCTGGAAAGACACCAGCCCCAGGTCGTAAACAGGAAGCACCTGCATTGCGGGCCGAGCGCGACCTCGGATCAGTTGTCCAAACGCCAAATCTCGTAACCGCAGCTGGAGCAATGCCAGAGGACCTCTTCGTCGCCGGACCCGTCCTCCGCCGCTCGCGTCTCGCCGGCCACCATGTTCAGGCTCCGAATCGTGCAGCGGGGACACTTCTCCACGTCGGGCTGCTTGCCCCGTTTGGTCCGTTTCGGGGCCGGCGGCGCCGGTGCACCGGCCTTGGCGATGACCGCGTCCAGCTCATCGACCAGGGTCTGAAGCCGATTCGCCACACTCGCGTTTTCCGGGGCATCCAGCTGTGCCTGCAGCTCGGTCAGCCCGTCACGGATCGATTCCAGTCTGGACGCGATTTCAGTCATGCCGTCACCTCGAAAGGTAGACCAACGGGAACAGGGGTTTGCTTCGTGGACATCCGGCTCTCAACCGCCCGCGGCCGCGGTCAGCGCCCTTTCCACCGCCGCGGGCGAACGCCGCAACTGCATGAAGCTGTTTTCCCCCATCATGCTGAGATCGGGAAAATGCAGGGCCATTCGAAAACGCATGTGCAGCGCCTCCACGCGGCCACCATCCACCAGGATCTCGTAGGGCAGGTAAGCAGTGTGCCGCCGATCACCGACATCGACCGTCGCCAGATTGAAACGGTCCGAGGCGTACTGCTCGGCCCCCTCCTCTTCCCGAATGGCGACCCCGATCAGGGTCGCGTCACGACCGGGAATGTCGACCCTGTACACCTCGCGCACCCCACCCTTGCCGGTGCTCAGGTTTGCTTCCAGCACTGCCAGCGCACGTTCGCGATTCGGGTAGGTCGCCAACAGGTAGGGGTCACCAAAGCGCTCCATGCCAAAAGCGTAACGATACCGCCCCAGTATCGCGGGGGTCAGGCCCTGGGCACCGAAGGCCTCCTTCGCGCCGAGCACGTTTGCGAGGCGTGACATCGCGCCGGCGAGGGAGCGATCCAGCTGGTAGGCGTGCCGGAAATATTCGAGATCGTTGTAGCTGACCTGAAGCTCCGTGCCGATGCGGGTCACGGACACCCGGAGCGGTGCGGCATAGGCACCACGATCCGAACTGGCTGCCGCGGCGAGCAGTTCGTCAGAGGTAAACACCATCACCCGGGCATTGTCGTCCACCGCGTATTCCCCGAGCACCCGGAATCCGGCCGTTGTCAGCCGGTCGCGCACAGCCTTGGATTCGGTGGCGACATCCGCACCGGGCTTCGTGTAGGCGAGCATCATCGGCGTGAGCAGCTCGGACTTTGCCGCACTCGCAATCACGAGCAGTAGCACTCCGAGAAACCCGCGGGTCCGGGCGAACATCGACATGGCCTTCTTCCCTCTTGTACCGGAATGAAATGGTCGCGGTGGCATCGCAAGGCCTGGCCTCGGCGCGGGCGCCCCGTATCACGGGATCGCGATGCCAGCCGGTGGACGATCCGGCGACGGGCCTCATGATCCGGCGATCGCGCAGAAGCCCCGCGTTGCTGCGGGGCTTCTGCGCATGGCGATCAGCCCCCGGAATCTATGCGCTTTTCGGGCCTGCGTCAAAACCCGGTCACCGACAGTCCGGCTGCCTCGCCAGGATCGCAACGTTCTTATATTATCAAGCGCTGGCCCACTCAGGAACCTTTCAGGCGTCCATACCGAGCCTCGCGGACGGCTTGGCGATGAAGGCTTGCGGCCTGTCCTGGCTGCGATTTCCACTTGCTTGCGTCCCTTGGCGGCCAGAGTCGTCGGGATGCGATCAACCCACCGTTTTCTGCATGAAGGGGATTTAGATGCGCAAACCCACAACCGCCGTACTTGGCCTGGCCGCCGCGGTAGCCGCCGTGTTCGCACAGGCCGACGAGGCGACAGTCCTCGCTCCGGTCACCGTCACTGCCAAGGGGTATGAAGCGCTGATCGCAGATACCCCGCGCTCGGTCAACGTGATCGAGGCCGATACGATCCAGCGCACCCAGGCGCGGTCTCTCGGCGATCTGCTCCGAGGCCAGCCTGGCCTCGCAGTGGCAGTCGATGGCGCGGTGGGCCTGGACCCGATCATCCGGGGCCTGAAGCGCGACCAGGTGCTGGTACTGGTCGACGGCGTGCGCATCAACGCCCTGCAACCGCCCGGCCGGGGCTCCCTCGCCTCCTATGTGAACGTCGACATGATCGAGCGCATCGAGGTGATCCGCGGCCCAAGCTCGGTGCTGTATGGGTCGGGCGCGATGGGCGGTGTGATCAACATCATCACCCGAGGCGGCGACTTCACCGAGGAACCGGAGCTCAACGGCTGGTCCCGGCTCGGTTTCACCTCGGTGGACG
>PUOZ01000251.1 GCA_003553165.1 Thioalkalivibrio sp. | reverse complement strand
CACCACCTGCTGCCCGAACTGGGTGGCCTCGGCTCGGATCGCACCCATGATGTCAAAGACCTGCTCCTCGGAGATGACCTGCGGATATCGCTCCGGCAGCTGCAGCAGCAGCGCCTGGCCTTGGGAGATCATCACCGGGAGTTCCCTGACCAGTTGCGTGACCTGCTGCGACATCAACGGCACCAGGCCGAACAGCGCCGCGGCCACCAGCGCGACGAAGCCCAGTAACACGATGATCACCGCCAGCAGCCTCGGCATGCGCAGCTGCGTCAGCTTCGCCACCGCTCCTTCCAGCAGATAGGCGATGATGAGGCTCGCAAGCAGCGGGGCCAGGATGCGTCCGGCGAGGATCACCAGCAGAAACCCGATCAGGAGCAGGAAGGCCAGGATCACCACCTGCGGATCGGTGAAATGCCGGTGATACCAGCGCTGGAACACCTCGATCATTGGGAGGACCGCACCCGCTCGTACTGGGCCGAAAAGACGGCCTCGAGGTCGTCAATCACCTCCGCGGCCTTACGGCCCTGCATCACGTGCTGGGCCATCAGTGCGGAGGTCTCGTTCAGCAACGGACCCCGGTCGAGCATGAAATAGGTCTCGGACAGGCGGCGCATCGCCTTGATCACCGACTCCTCGGCAGGCCGGGGGATCGCCTTGGGCTCCGGCAGCGGTGCCTCCGCCGCCTCGGCCTCGGGCACCCGGGCAAGCAGGAACTCGGAGAACTGCAGCAGCGTGCGCAGGTCCTCCTCCGGCAGCTTCCCGGCGATCTCGGCCACCCGTGCGGCGGCGCCGCCCTTGCCGCGCGAGGCCTTGTTCTTGCGGGCCATGTTCATCGGTGCGATCAACTTATTCCGTCTCCAGTTTCAGGCTGAACACCGGCATCTTGCGCCGTTCCTGCATCAGGGAAAGTTCCGTCACCAGCCCCGCGACAACGTGGTTGGTGACCTCCTGCATGTTTTGCCACTCCATCCGTGCCTCGCCGAGCAGTTCGCCCATGTTGGGGGGCGGATTGTGCCGGGCCTCCATGATGATATCTTCCAGCATGCCCGGTTTCATTTCCGGGCGGAACAGCAGCCCGTAGGTCAGGTCGTCGGGACGCACTGCAAGCCACCGCCCCTCCGCGTCCACCAGTGTGGGCTCCAGACCCTCGGGCAGGTCCACGCTGCCGTGTACCAGCACGAGCACGGTGCGTCCGTCCACGGCTTCGGCCAGCGCATCGCCGGCCCCCGCAGGGGTCTTGTGCGCCGTCACGAACTCGGCCCGGTAGGCGGGCTCCGGCCGGGCCGTGCCGCCTGCCTGCAAGGCCACGAGCATGCCGCCCATGCCCAAACCGATCACCGGCCGGTTGGAGCGTCGGAAGATATCGATCAGCGCCAACTCATCCGGCACCTGCGGGTTGTGCTCCTCGTCCGTGAGCGGCCACGCGCCACCCAGCAGCCACAGGCCGTCGAACTGCGCCGCCGAGCCGGGCATGTCCTGGCCGACGAACGGCCGATGATACGAAAAGCCGATATCCCTTTTCTCCAGCTGGGATTCTATCAGGCCCAGGAATTCCGAATAGGTGTGCTGTACGACGCAGTAATTCTTCATTTGGTCTCCTTGCCGTGGAGTATGGAAGGGGTTCCCGGGGGGACGTCGCGGGTGCAGTACTCGCGGATGAAGCGCAACAGGACCTCGAGCGTGGGCACGCGGAACTTCTGGCGTGCGTGTACCAGGGAAATCGGGCGCTCCAGCGGAGGTTCCAGAGGGATCGCCACCAGCTGGCCCAGCGTGACCTCCTTCGCGATCACGGATTCCGACAGGATGGAGATCCCCATACCGGCCGCCACCGCTCCCTTGATCGCCTCCGGACTGCCAAGTTCCATGCACAGATTCAGGCGGCTGCGGCTGCAGCCCTGGCGGGTCAGGTATTCCATGATCACCTCGCGCGTCCCGGAACCCTCCTCACGACACACGAAGGACTCGTCGAGAAAATCGTGCGGCGTGACCTTTCTGTGCCTCGCCAGGCGATGGTCGGGCGCGACGATCAGGCGCAGATGGTCGATCAGGCAGGCCTGTACGATCAGATTCCGGTTGCTGACCGGGGCCTCGACCACGCCCAGGTCGATCTCGCTCTCCTCCACCATGGCCACCACGGCCTCGGTGTTGCCGACCCGCAGACTGATACCCACCTCGGGATGGCTGCGGAGGAAGGCGCCGAGGAACGTCGGCAGCAGATATTCCGCGACCGTGGTACTCGCCCCCAGCACCAGTGCACCGCCAACCGCGCCCTTCAGCTCGCGCATCGCGGCCTCCATCTCCGCATAGGTTTCGAAGATGCGCTCGGCGTAGCGAAACACGAGGCGGCCGGCCTCTGTCAGCGTAACCCGGTTGTGGTTGCGATCGAACAGGCGCGTGTCGAACTGCTCCTCCAGCTGGCGCACCTGGAAGGTGACCGCGGGCTGGGTCATGTGCAGCACCTCGGCGGCCCGCGTAAACGAGAGCAGCCGGGCCACGGTAAAGAAAACCTGCAATCGCCGATCCGACATGGGCGCGCTTCCCCGGATGATCCTCCGCATGCTAGCAAGCCCGGCAAGGCCGCAATAGCAGACGGACTTTCCCTGCGACAACTCAGCCCGGGGTTAGACTGGGGTTCCGACCCGGAAAGGGAAGCAGCAATGAGCAAGGCCTGGCAGAAACTCAACCTCGAGGGTGGCGGCCTGCAAGCCGTCAATGCCATTTTGGCAAACGAGATGCGTTCACGGACCCGCGCCTATGCGGCGTGGGCTCTGTTTCCGCTGGGCCTGCACCGATTCTACCTCGCCGAACCCCGTGGCGGCGCGACCTTCCTGACCCTGAGCGCGATCACCGCCGGTGCCGCCTCGCTGGCCCCTGCGTGGTGGTGGCTGCTGCCGGCGGCGTTCCTGGTCGCCCTGGCGGTCCACGATCTCTTCTGGATCGACCGCAGGGTGGTTGCCTACAACAAGCAACTCCGCATGCAACTCTTCCTGCGCAAAGGGGAGAAACCGCCCACGAATTACCGTGGCCGCTACACCGACGAGAAGGACGCGGAGTCGATCAACCGCGACCTCGCCGACTACCAGGCGCTGAAAGAGGGCGAACGCGCCGGGCATGTCCCGGTGGAGGGGGACGCACCGGGCGGCCCCGACCAGGACAAACGCCGACGGCAGCCCTCCTTCAACGAACAGGAAGCGCTACTCCGCGAATTGGCCAGGAAACGCCGTCAGCGCTAGCGTGAGAGATCCGTAGGTCGGGTTAGCGCAGCGTAACCCGACGTGCCAGGACTCCGGGGCCGAAGCTGCTTTGCGCCCATGGCGAGGTGCGAGACTACGGTTTACGGCCTTTCGCCTCAGGGTGGCGCAGCGCCATGACGGTTAGCGGGAGATCTCCATCAGGCGCCGGTACCCGGATTCGGTGAGCAGCACCACGTGGACACTCGACGGATAGATCAGCCCCGACTCGCGCAGGCTGGCCAGCCAGGCCGAGTGTTCGCCGGCATCGAGGCGGAAGAAGTCACGCCCCTCGACGAGACCGGCCCTGCAGGCCTTGAAGCGCCGGAACGTCGTCCCCTTCGGCACCCGGTTCAGTTCGTCCAGCTGGCGCAGGCTCAGGGTGTCCTGACCGCGAAACCGGATGGCCCGCGGCCCTGCCGCGGCTGGGAACGGGCCCGGAGTCCCACACGGCTGGTCTGCACAATCGGACACGGCCCCGCCCTTCACGCGTAATATCCCCGATAGGAGAATACCGGGAGTCCGTCGCGGGTTCCGAACAACACGGGAGGAAGCATGGAGTTCCTGCAGGAATATGCGCTGTTTCTGGCCAAGGGTCTGACCATTGTAGTGATGACGCTGCTGGTGTTCGGCACCATCGCTGCCATGGCCCAACGGGGCCGGGGCCGGGGCGACGAACAGCTTACCGTGAAGCACCTGAACCAGCGCTACCGGAACATGGAGCGCATCCTGCGCCTGCGCGTGCTGGGCTGGCGGGCCCTGCGCCGGCACGTGAAGGACTTCAAGCGCGAGCACAAGCAGGCGGTCAGGGAGCGGCCCGACGGGCAACCGCGGATCTACGTCCTGCGCTTTCACGGCGACATCCGCGCCACCCGGGTCGATAACCTGCGCGAGGAGATCTCGGCAATCCTGACCATTGCCCGGCCAGGGGTCGACCGCGCTCTGCTCTGCCTCGAGAGCGGGGGCGGTCTGGTGCCCTCCTATGGCCTCGCAGCTGCCCAATTGGCGCGTCTGCGCGATGCCGGGCTGGATTTGACCGTCGCCGTCGATCGGGTGGCGGCCAGCGGCGGCTACCTGATGGCGGCGGTCGCCCACCGCATTGCGGCTGCCCCGTTCGCTGTGGTCGGCTCGATCGGCGTGGTGGCGCAGATACCCAACATCCATCGGCTGCTGAAGCGTCACGACGTGGATATCGAGCTACTCACTGCGGGGCAGCACAAGCGCACCCTCACCATCCTCGGCAAGAACACGCCCGAGGGCCGGGCGAAGTTCCAGCAGGAACTGGAGGAAACCCACGGTCTGTTCAAGGCGTACCTGCAGCGCTACCGTCCCCAGCTGGATCTCGATACCCTCGCCACAGGGGAGCACTGGTACGGCGAGCAGGCGCTGGAACTGAAGCTGGTCGATGAACTGCGCACCAGCGACGACCTGCTGATGGCCCTCAGCCGCGAGCACGAACTCTACGAGGTCACCTTCACCCGGCGGCAGGCCATGGGCCGGCGCATCGGCATCGCCTTCGAGCAGGCCCTGGACCGCCTGCTGCAGCGCTGACCCCGCCCGCGCAGCCGCCGAGTAGGAGCGGCTTCCAGCCGCGATCCGCCCCCGGCCCGGTCGCAACATCCATCGCGACCAGAGGTCGCTCCTACAGGCTCAATCCGCGTAGGAGCGGCTTCCAGCCGCGATCCGCCCCCGGCCCGGTCGCACCATCCATCGCGACCAGAGGTCGCTCCTACGATTGGGTGGGCGGTCAGGCAGCTTTCAACAACAAACGGTTGAGGCGGGCGACGAAGCCAGACGGGTCGTCCAGTTGTCCGCCCTCGGTCAACAGCGCCTGCTCGAACAGCAGCGTGGCGAGGTCGTCGAACTCCGGGCCATCCGCCTCCTTCAGGCGTTGCACCAGCGGGTGCGCCGGGTTCACCTCGAGTACCGGCTTGCTGCCGAAGGTCGGCTGGCCGGCCTGCTTCATCAACTCCTGCAGGTACAGGGCCATCTCATGCTCGCCCAGCACGATGCAGGCCGGGGACTCCACCAGGCGTTTGGATGAACGCACACTGTCCACGCGATCGCCGAGGGTCTTGCCGATGCGCTCGGGCAGGTCGCCGAGATCTTCCTTGGTCGCGGATGACTCCCCTTCTTCTCCCTCGTCCTTGCCGATCACCTCCTCGAGGTCGAGATCGCCCTTGGCCACCGACTTGATCGGCGTGCCGTCAAAGCTGTCCAGGTGCGACAGCAGCCACTCGTCCACCCGGTCCGACAACAGCAGCACCTCGATGCCGTGCTTGCGGAAGACCTCCAGGTGCGGGCTGTTGCGGGCGGCGGCCGCACTGTCGGCGGTCACCACGTAGATGGCCTTCTGGCCCTCCTTCATCCTGGCCTTGTACTCGGCCAGGGACACGCTCTGGGTGTCGTCGCTGTTCTGGGTGCTGGCAAAACGCAACAGCTTCGCGATCGACTCCCGGTTCGCATAATCCTCGCCGGGTCCTTCCTTTAGCACCCGCCCGAAGTTCGTCCAGATTTCAGCGTATTTCTCGGGCTCGTTCTCCGCGATGGAATCGAGCAGCCCCAGGATCTTCTTGACGGAACCTGAGCGGATGCTGTCCACCAGCCGGTTGCTCTGCAGGATCTCGCGGGAGACGTTCAGCGGCAGGTCCGAGGAGTCGACCACGCCACGGACGAAACGCAGGAAGTTCGGCAGCATCTGGTCGGCATCGTCCATGATGAACACGCGCTTCACATAAAGCTTCACGCCGTGCCTGCGGTCCCGGTCCCAGAGGTCGAAGGGCGCCCGCTTCGGGATGTAGAACAGCGTCGTGTACTGCTGACGACCCTCGACGTGGCTGTGGACCCAGGCAGTAGGATCCTCGAAGTCATGGGCCACGTGCTTGTAGAACTCGCGGTACTCCTCTTCGCTGATCTCGCTCTTGGGGCGGGTCCACAACGCGCTCGCGCGGTTCACGGTCTCCCATTCCCCCGTAGCCTTGCCGTCGTCGTCCTGCTGCGGCATGCGGATCGGGAAGGCCACGTGGTCGGAGTAGCGGGTGATGATGTGGCGCAGCCGGTAGGACTCCAGGAACTCGTCGGCGTCCTCCTTCAGGTGCAGGGTCACCTCCGTGCCGGGCAGCGCGCGCGAACAGTCCTCCAGCGTGTAACTGCCGGTGCCCTCGGACTCCCAGCGCACCGCGGCGTCCTCGGCCGCGTCGGCGCGGCGCGTCTCCAGGGTCACGCGGTCGGCCACCGTAAACGCCGAGTAGAACCCGACGCCGAACTGGCCGATCAACTGCGCATCCTTCTTCTGGTCCCCGGTCAGGCGGCTCACAAACTCCTTCGTGCCCGAACGGGCGATGGTGCCGATATTCGCGACCACCTCGTCCCGCGACATGCCGATCCCGTTGTCGGTGATGCGGATCTGGCGGGTCTCCTTGTCGACGCTGACGTCGATGGTCAACTGGGCTGGCTGGCTAATCGCATCCGGCTGGGCCAGGGCCTCGAAGCGCAGCTTGTCGCAGGCATCGGCCGCATTGGAGATGAGCTCCCGCAGGAAGATCTCGCGGTTGGAATACAGTGCATGCACCATCAGGTGCAGCAGTTGGCTGACCTCGGTCTCGAAGCTTCGTGTCTCGCGTTGTGTCTCAGTCATGGTCCTTCACATCCAGGGTTTCGGGTGGTTCGGAGGATTCGACGCGATGAAACTGGGGGCGGCCGACCTGGTTTTCAAGAGCAAGCGCCTGAAACAGGCCACCGGCCCGATTGGGATCGAGACACCGCCAGGCGGTAAACAGGGTCTGCCGCGCCCACCGGTCGAGCTGCCACGGGGCGCCGAGCACGGCCATGCCCGATCCCTGCAGACCCGGACCCCGAACCGGTTGACTCAGGCGCATCTCGCTGAACAGGATGCGCTCACCCGCATGGGTGGCGAGCAGCCTGTCGCGCAGCGCAGCGTGGCGGCCTTCGGTCAGAATCGGGTACCAGATCATCAGGATGCCGGTATTCCAGCGGCGTCGAATCTCGGCGGCGATCGCCGCGGCCTCGTCGTATTCCGCGTTGCGCTCGTACGCCGGGTCCAGCAGCGCCAACCCGCGCCGGGGCTCCGGGGGGAACAGCGCCCGTGCCGCCTCGCGCGCGTCGCGAAAATGCACGTGGCAGCGCGCATCCGCTCGCAGACCGGCCTGCAATGCGGCGTGGGCTGCGGGGTGCAGTTCGCAGGCGATCAGGCGATCCTGGGCGCGCAGGCGCGATCGGATCAACTGCGGCGACCCGGGATACCAGGACAGTCCTGCCGCCGGGCCGGGTTGCAGCGCGCGCAGCGCATCCAGGTAGGCCCGTAGCGCTGCCGGCCCGCCGGCCACGGACCACAGGCGGCCGATGCCTTGGCGCCACTCGCCGCTCCGCCGGGCCGCTCCGGCGTCAAGCTGGTATTGGCCGGCGCCGGCGAACAAATCCAGCACGACGAACGGCTTCGGCCGGGCCAGAAGCGCATCCAGCACCAGCCAGAGCAGCAGGTGCTTGTGGACATCGGCGACGTTGCCGGCGTGGTATTCGTGCTGATAGCTGAGCATGGCGGGCACAGACGATACCCGCAAAGCGCCGCCCGAACCACCATTGGCGACACTGTCACAGCGGGTCCGCAATTCCCGAAGCGGCGGCAGGCCGCCGCGCTCCGCAAGCCTTCAGGGGCTGTGGTGCCCCCCCTCAAACAGAAAAAGGCCGCCGGAGTCTCCACCGACGGCCTGGTCGGGGTCCCGAAGGACCCCCGATCATCACTTGATCGTTCTTACTCGCTACTTACTCGTTGACCGGGGATTCCGGGTCGAACATGTAGGCCATGATGTCGGCAATCGACTGCTCATCCAGGAACCCGCTCGAGCCGAACCGCGGCATGTGGGTGCAGGGGAAGTAGGTGTGCGGGTTGTAGATCATGTCGTACACGTACTTCAGGATCGGCTCGCTGGTGCCGCGGGTCTTGCCATAGCCGGTCAGGCTCGGACCCACGTTGCCGCCCACGCGGTCGGTGGCGAATTGATGGCAGTTGTAGCAGGTGCCACCGACTTCACGCACGTTGTGGTCATCATAATTGTGACCGACGCGGTAACCGAAACCGGACCATGCGAGCACGCGACCGCGCTCCCAGTCACCCAGCTGGATGCCGCCTTCCGGATACGTGATGGATTCCGTCGCAGCCTGGCGGACGGCCGCGAGGGTTTCCGCGTCCGGCTTGCCGTCACCGATGATCGAACAGGCCTTCTGCAGTTCATCCTGCTGCATGCGCTCGCGCGCAGTCCCGCCTTCCTGCATTTCCTGGGCGAGGTTGAACCCGCCGCCGTTGGCCTCGAAGATCAGGTATTCGGCCAACTCGTGTGGCGTCATGGCGGTGTAATCGACCTTGCCACTCTTGCCTGCGTCAGCCACGGCGCAGCCGCCGGCGAAAATGATGGTTGCAACAGCGGCGATACCAGCCGCCAAAGGGGTCTTCTTGAACATATGTCGAATCTCCTTGTGCGTCCGGGATCAGCGCTTCATGTCAGGCAGAACGGCCGGTTGGCCACGTGCCATATCGGTCCAGTACGAGATCAGCGCGATCGACGCATCGGACCCCGCCAACATGCCCGGCTGACGCATCTGGTAGTAGCAACCACGGACGCGGTGCTGACTGCTGCGCACGTTGTCGTGGCCGACTCGATGGGCCGGCCAGGAAATCGCCTTGGTCCACTCCTCCGGAACGTTTGCATTCGGCAGCACCGAGGCACGCACCTGCTTGCCGGACTGACCGTGGCAGGCGTAGCAGTTGAAATCGGACATTCCGGCACGGCGTGCGAAGAGCACCTGACCGGCATCACGCATCGCCTTCTCCAGCGGGTGATCGAGCGGGTTGTTCCACTCCATGCCGTTGGACTGCATCGCGATGTAGGTCTGGATCTTCATGTGATCGGAACCAGAACCATGCCGCTGGCGCACGGCCGGATCGTCCGCTGCAAAGCCCTGGACCTCGGTCATGCAATGCACGATGCGGGTTTCAAGGTCCATCACCCTGCCGGTGTCCTCGAAATAACGCGGCATCTCGACATAGGCGCCTTCGAGCACGCCTGGGCCCTTACCGAAATCGCAGGCCTCCATGGAGACGTTGTTCGGCCCACGGGCCGTGTGGAACAGGTCCTCGCCGTCCATGCCAACCCAAAGCGCGGGGTTGTCAGGCATCATCATGATGTTCATCTCACTCTGGGTGAGATAGCGGGAATCGATCGAATCAATCAGCCCCTGAAGGACCTCCTCCGGCGCTTTTTCGGCATGGGCCGTAGCCCCCAGAGCCAATGCCACGGGTAGCGCGACCAAGGCTTTTCT
>PUOZ01000296.1 GCA_003553165.1 Thioalkalivibrio sp. | reverse complement strand
TGCAGGGCCGCGTGCGCGAGTCGAGCTGGGCCTCGATGACGCGGGTCCATGCCGTGCGGCAGGCGTTGCTCGAACCGGGCAGCACGAAGAGGAAGGTACGATTGGCGACGCCGGACAGCGCTCTCGATTGCAGGCTGGATGTCCCGATTTCCTCGTAGGAAAGGTATCGAAAGAGTTCACCAAAACCGCTGATTTCCTTGTCCAAAAGTGGGGCGACCGCCTCGGGTGTCCCGTCCCGCCCCGTGATTCCGGTGCCCCCCGTCGTGAGGACGCAGTCCACGGCCGGGTCAGCGATCCAGCGTGAGACCTCGGCCCGGATCTGGTAGATGTCGTCCTTCACGATCCGGCGCTCGGCGAGACGGTGTCCGGCAGCCTCCAGTAGTTCGACCAAGGCCGCACCCGAGCTGTCGTCGCCCAGGGAGCGGCTGTCGGAAACGGTGAGTACGGCGATGTTGAGAGGTGTGGCCGGGTCGGTCATGTGCGCATCCTTTTGGTGTATCGTCGGCAGCCATCATAGACAGCCCAAGCGAGCCTTGAAAATGGCAGAGCGTCTCCAGAAATACCTGGCGTCCCGCGGACTCGGTTCCCGGCGTGAGATCGAAGGCTGGATCGAACGTGGCGAGATCCAGGTGAACGGCCGGGTTGCGCAGCTCGGTGACCGGGTGGATGCCGAGGACACGATCCTCCTGCGCGGGAAGCCGGTGAAGAGCGACGAGCGCGCGCACCGCTGGGTGGCCTACCACAAGCCCGAGGGCGAAATCTGCACTCGCTCGGACCCCGAGGGCCGCAGCAGCGTGTTTGCCAGTCTCCCGCGGCTGCGCGGCCAGCGTTGGGTCTCCGTGGGGCGCCTGGACCTCAATACCTCGGGGCTGTTGCTGTTTACCACCGATGGCGGGCTCGCGCACGGATTGATGCACCCCTCGCGGGGGCTCGAGCGTGAATATGCCGTGCGTGTGCTTGGGGAGGTGCCGGAGGCGGTCCAGCACAGCCTGCTGCGGGGTGTTGAACTCGAGGATGGCCCGGCCCGTTTCGACGCGCTGGCCGAGGCCGGTGGCGAGGGTGCCAATCACTGGTTTCACGTCACCGTCAGCGAGGGCAGGAACCGCCTGGTCCGCCGCCTCTGGGATGCGGTTGGCGTCACGGTCAGTCGCCTGATCCGGATCCGTTACGGACCGGTCGACCTCGGGCGCGGACTGAAGGCCGGCCACTTCCGCGATCTCGATCCACGCGAGGTGCGGGCCCTGTATGCCGCGGCGGAGATGAGCCCGCCCCGGTCTGCGCGGCCCACCGGCAAGCGGTCCGGGCGCGGTGGACCAAGAAGCACCCCGGGCAAGCCGCGCCGTACCCGCTGAGATGTCAGATGGACGCGCCCGGCGGCTGTAGGGCGTTGCGCGCGAGCGGATTCCCTGCGGAGCTTGCGTGATAATCAGCATTCTTGACAGCGATGGGGGTTACATGAATTTCGATAAGGCAAGCAGAAAGGCGCTTCACGGTACGGAGATCGCGGTACTGATCGTGATCGCGATCGCAACCGTGGTGGCAATCCTCCAGGAGATCGCCGTGATGATCGCCAACCTGGAGGTCACGCTGGCGGATCTGCTGCTGCTGTTCATCTTCCTGGAGGTGCTGGCCATGGTCGGCATCTACTACAAGTCGGGCCGATTGCCGGTGCGTCTGCCGCTGTACATCGCTATCGTGGCCCTGGCGCGCTACATCATCATCGACATGAAGGGCATGGACTTCTGGGAGATGATCGGGATATCGATCGGCATCCTGCTGATCACGATCGCGATCCTCATTCTGCGCTACGGGCATATCCGGTTCCCCTACACCGATGAAGGCACCGCTGAGGCGTCGGCAGTGAAGCCGGACCAACGCGGATCGTGACGGGCCCGGTCGTCGAGGTACTGGTGCCAGGTCTCTGGCGGATCCCCGCGCAGGCCCCCGATCCCGCCACCCCCGCGCTGCTGGCACGCATGCTGGGCCGCGGTCACCTCGTCGACAGCACAAGCCCGGGTTGGGAGGCGGCCGCTGCGGATCTGCTCGGCTTTCAACGGGTCACCTCGGGTCGTCGACGCTGGCTGGCATTACCAGTCTCTCTGGCCGCAGGCATGACCGACCTGGTTGCGAACCGGGTCGAGGATGTGGCTCCGGACGAGTGGGAAGCCTTGCGGGCAACCGTGCAGCCCGAACTCGATCAGGCGGCCGCGACTTGGCAGACTGAGGTCGGGGGCTTGCCCACGCTGGAACTCGAAGGGGAGGGTGATTGGGAAGGGCCGCCGCCCTCGGTCGCTCTTGGGAGGCCCATGCGCGTGCCCAAGCTGGACAGCCCGGTTGCCCGGCGCCTGCAGGTGCTCGCCAACATGGTGCAGATGCTGTGGTTCGACCATCCGGTGAACCGCGAGCGGGTGCATTCGGGTCGCATGCCCGTGCAGGGGCTCTGGTTCTGGTCGCCCGGAGTGCCGTCGGGGATACCGTCTGTTCATCGCGTCGCTGGGGGCGGTAACGTGGCGCGGTGGCTCGCCGAAGGCGCGGGCGTTGCGTGGTCTGCCGATCCCTTCGACCTCCAGGCCGAATTGGCGGTGATCGATGTCTTTTCGCGGGAAGAGCAAGGTCATCGGCGTGAAGCACTGCTCCAGTCGCTTTCCAGCGACGTGCTCGCGCCGCAGATTGCGCGTCTGCGCAGCGGGCAGGTGACGGAGATCCGCCTCCATGATCCCGGTGTGGCCCGCCTGCGGCTGGGACGTGCGGACTGGCGCCGCTTCTGGCGCCGAGGCCGGCCGCTGGCGCCACGGGGCTTCGGGGCCGTCCCTCCTCGCTGAGAAGAAGGCCCGTGTGGAGCGCGGTGTCTTGCCGTGGCGATAGGCACAGACTCCGAACGATGCGCCGAAAGCGGGAGCAAACTCCCGCACTCCATAGGCGAGGCCGGTTACCGTGTCGAGTGCGGTGTCGCCATGGGTTCAGAGGCCGAGGGCGTGGTGCAGCGCGTCGATCCGGGGGGTCTGTTCCCAAGTGAAATCGGCTTCTTCCCGGCCGAAATGTCCGAACGCGGCTGTGGCTGCGTAGATCGGCCGGCGCAGATCGAGATCATGGATGATGCCCGCGGGCGTCAGGTCAAAGATGTCCCGCACGGCCTGCTCCATGCGGGATTCTGGGACCAAGCCGGTCGCATGCCCATCGACCCGGATCGACACCGGATCCGGACGCCCGATCGCGTAGGCCAGTTGCACGGTACAGCGCCTTGCGGCGCCGGCTGCGACGAGGTGTTTGGCCACCCAGCGTGCAGCGTAGGCGGCGGAGCGGTCCACCTTGGTCGGGTCCTTCCCCGAGAATGCCCCGCCTCCGTGCGGACAGCTGGCCCCGTAGGTATCGACGATGATCTTGCGCCCGGTGAGGCCGGTATCACCCTGCGGCCCGCCGATCTCGAATCGCCCTGCAGGGTTTACGAGGTAGCGGATATCCGGGGCGCGCAGCGAAGGGGGAATGACCGGCTCGATCAGGTGTCGGATGGTCTCGCGTTCGACATCGATGTCCTCGATCTTCCCCTGAAGCTGGGTGGACAGCACCACGGTCTCTACCGCGGTGGGCCGTCCGTCCGTGTAGCGGACGGAGACCTGCGATTTGGCGTCGGGCCGCAGCCATGCGAATTCCGGTTGGCGACGCAGATCGTGCTGGCGCTGCATCAGCCGGTGTGCAAGCTGGATGGGCAAGGGCATCAGTTCCGGGGTTTCATCGCAGGCATAACCGAACATCAGCCCCTGATCCCCGGCTCCAAGAACGCCGCCCTCGCGCTCGACACCCTTGGCGATCTGCTCGGACTGTCCGTGGATTCGGATAAGCACCTCGCAGGTCTCGGGATCGATGCCGGGAAACCCGGCGTGGTAACCGGTGTCCCGCAGCAATCGGCGCACAACTTCGTCCAGTTCGCCCCGGATGGTCTCGAGGCGAGCGTCGCCGCCCACCCGAAACTCACCGGCGAGAACGACGAGGCCGTCGGTGAGCAACGTCTCGCAGGCCACCTTGGCATTGCGGTCCAGATGCAGGCAGCGGTCGAGTATGCTGTCCGATATTCGGTCTGCCAGCTTATCGGGATGGCCATCGGAGACCGACTCGGAGGTGAACAGCCACGTCTGGTTCATGCCGGATTCTTCCTGGGAGCTTGGAGGATTTGGGATTGAGCTACTGCGGAATTCAGCTTCAGCCCCTATTATGGCGCCAATCGGGACGATGGAGACCTTGCGCGCAGCTTCGTATCGCGAATGCGCTGTGGGAAGCGATGCGTCACCGGTGACGGCGACGATGCGGATGTCCTATTCTCCCAGCGCGCTCAATACAATCGACGAGGGTGGTTAAACACATGCAGGGGACTGAGAAAATCGCAGTGATCGGGTTGGGGTATGTGGGGCTGCCCCTGGCCGTCGAATTTGCGCGCGGGCGCAAGGTGATCGGATTCGACAAGAATAGCGCCAGAGTCGCCGAGTTGCAGGCCGGACGGGACAGTACCCTCGAGGTCGAGCCTGAGGAACTCGCAGCGGCGCAAGGGATGGAATACACGGACGACCCCGAGCGCTTGCGCGAGGCGACCATTTTTATCGTCACTGTACCCACACCGATCGACGACGCCCGCAAACCCGATCTGACACCCCTGCTAAGGGCCAGCGAGACCATCGGGTCGGTGCTGAAACCCGGGGACATCGTGATCTACGAGTCCACGGTCTATCCCGGGGCGACGGAGGAAGTCTGTGTTCCGGTTCTGGAGCGGGTCTCGGGCCTCAGATACATCACATCGGCAACGAGCGGGACCAGCTCCGGTCATTCCGCGGAGAGCGCGTCGCCAGCCGCTGGATTTTATTGCGGCTACAGTCCCGAACGCATCAATCCCGGTGACCGTGAACACCGTGTCTCGACGATCCGGAAGGTCACCAGCGGATCCACGCCGGAGATCGCCGAGCGAGTCGATGCGCTGTACCGGGAGATCATTACCGCAGGAACGCACAAGGCCTCGAGCATCCGAGTGGCCGAGGCGGCAAAGGTGATCGAGAATACCCAACGCGATGTCAACATTGCGCTGATCAACGAGCTGGCCCTGATCTTCAACCGCCTCGGCATCGATACCCTGGAGGTGCTCGAGGCGGCCGGAACCAAGTGGAATTTCCTGCCTTTCCGTCCCGGGCTGGTGGGCGGGCACTGCATCGGCGTGGATCCGTACTACCTTACCCACAAGGCTCAGCAGATCGGTTATCACCCGGAGATGATCCTTGCAGGCCGTCGCATCAACGACGGAATGGGGGCGTATGTGGCTGGTCAGCTCGTCAAAGCGATGCTCAAGAAGCGGATCCAGGTCGAAGGCAGCCGGGTGTTGGTGATGGGCCTGACCTTCAAGGAGAACTGCCCGGACCTACGAAACACCCGTGTGGTCGACATCCTCCACGAACTCGCCGAATACGATGTGGAGGTCGATGTCTGCGATCCCTGGGCAGCCGCGGAAGGTGCCCGGCACGAGTACGGGGTCGAGCTCACAGAGCATCCAAACCCCGGAAGCTATGATGCGGTTGTCCTCGCGGTGGCACACCGGCAGTTCCGTGAAATGGGAGCTGCTGAGATACGCGCATTGGGAAAACCCAACCACGTGCTGTACGACCTCAAGTACCTGCTCACGGCGGGCGAGTCAGACCTGCGGCTCTAGCAGCCTGTCGGACTTGGGCTGCTCCTACTGCGCCGGTGGGAGGAGCGGTGCATTTTCCCCTGATTTCTCGTTACATAGAACCACTATGTGCCTCGAAATCATGAAAAAATGCCCTCGCTTTCCCACACGGCTCGCTACGGGCACCCAAGTCCGACAGGCTGCTAGTACTGTTCCGGGCGAATCGGAAATTCGATGTCCGCGTCGGCACGCAAGCCATCCATGAACGCGCGCAGCGCACGGGCTTGCAGGATTTCCTCGACCTGTGGGCGCACTTCTTCGAGTGGCGGTGGGGCGGTCTCGCGGGTGTCTTCCAGCAGGATCACATGCCAGCCGAACCGGGTCTGCACCGGTTCAGGGGTGTACTCGCCAGGCTCCAGTGCCTCGACCGCCGCGGTGAAGGCGGGGATCATCTGCCCGGGTGCGAACCAGCCGAGGTCACCCCCCTCGGGTGCGGATGCATCCTGCGAGTGCGCCGCGGCGAGCTCGGCGAAGTCGGCGCCTTCCTGAAGCGCCACAATGATCTGTCGGGCTTCCGCCGCATCTTCGACCAGGATATGCCGGGCGCGGTACTCGGCCGTACTGTAGGCAGCGACCTGCGCGTCGTACTCAGTCTGGATTTCCTCCTCGGAGAAGGTCATTTCCCGGGCCCTGCGTTCGATCACCTCCGAGGCGAGCAGGCCGATCTCCATGTTGCGCAGGATGATCTGGATTTCGATCTCCTGGTCGATGCCCTGGGCAATGGCCTCCTGGCGCAGCAACTCCAGGTTGATCAGTTCCTCCAGTACGCCGTCCGGACGCACTGGGTCGGGGGCGCCGTCGAGACCGGTGTAGGCGAAGACGTCAGCGCGTGTGATCGGCATCCCGTTGATCACCACGAGTGTTTCCGCGTCCGGCGCGACCGCTTCCTGCAGGGTGTCAGGTCGTTCACATCCGCTGACCAGAACGAGAGTGGCAAGGAGCAGCGGGGCGGCGATTCGAATATCCATCGTTAGGCTCCGGTATGAGCGAGAGTCGGCGGGGGCCATGGCGGCGTGAGCCGGCGCCCCGTTACCTGTTTAGGTGCCAGTCATGGCAGAACGCGCTTGAACGGACGAACCAGCACCTCGTGGAACACACCGGTCTTCGTGTAGGGATCGGCATGTGCCCAGACCGTGGCCTCGTCCAGCGAAGGGAATTCCGCAATGATGAGGCTCCCGGTGAAACCGGCCGGGCCGGGATCAGGGCTGTCGACGGCGGGCAGGGGACCGGCCAGCAACAGGCGCCCTGCATCGCGCAGGGCCTCCAGGCGCGTGAGGTGTTCGGGTCGCACGGCAAGGCGTCGCTCCAGACTGTCGGGCGCGTCCTGGCCAAGGATCATGTACAGCATGAAGGTTTCCTTGGGTTGAGTGTTGACGTGCAGCGAGTATACATTGCTCCCTGGTGCCTGCTGGTATGATAAAGGGTTACACAAACCCAGCCACGGTTCCCGTCATGCACGTCATCAACGTCCATCCTGATAACCCGCAGCCGCGCCTGATGCAGCAGGCAGTGGCGCGGCTTGAGCAGGGTGCCGTCATCGTCCTGCCTACCGATGCCTGCTACGCGTTGGCGTGCAGGCTTGGCGACAAGGCGGGTGCCGAGCGCATTCGACGGTTGCGCCAGGTCGATGAAGACCACCATCTGACCCTGCTCTGTCGCGATCTTTCGGAGTTGGGGTTATACGCCAAGGTGGACAATACCGCGTTCCGCCTGATGAAGGCGCTGACCCCGGGTCCGTACACCTTTATCCTCCCCGCAACGCGCGAGGTGCCCCGACGGCTGCAGCACCCGAAGCGGCGCACGGTGGGTCTGCGCGTGCCGGACAGCCGTGTGGTGCAGGCGCTGCTGAAGGAATTGGGAGAACCCTTGATGTCCGCGACGCTGCAGATGCCGGGCGACCCGCACCCGCTCAGCGAGCCGTGGGAGATCGAGGAACGGCTCGGTCGCCATGTGGACGGCATCGTCGACAGCGGTGCTGGAACGCTGGAGGCGACCACGGTGATCGATCTCACCGGGCCGGTCCCGGAGGTGGTTCGGCACGGACTGGGGCCGGTGAATTTCCTCGACTGAGCGGACACGTTTACTCTTTAGATCCTGCGGGGAGCCATCGGGAGCCCGCTCGGCATTCGTACCCGCCTGTGTGGGGAAACGCTGAACCATTCGATTCCGTTCCTGGTTCGGCAAGACCACCAAGCGTGGAATCAACCCCTTGCCGTTCGTCCTGAGCGTGTCGAGGGCCCTGTTCAGCGCTTCCATAGCGACAGACCGGGGCTGTCCAGGAGATTGCAGTGCGAAAGATATTGATCCTGTGCTTGTTGCTCGTATTGGCCGCAGCCGCGTGGCCGGTATACGTGGGCGTGCAGGTGGAGACCGCGCTGCGCGAGGCCCGGACCGGCCAGCTTGGTGATTTTCGCTTCCATCACTCGGTGGTGGACTACGACCGCGAGAACTACAGGGCGCGAGCCACGACCCTGCTCCATGTCGTCGGGTATCGCACGGACTTCGAACTGTACCTCGATCACCGCATCCGGCATCGCCTTCTGGGCGCCGTGGTGGATACGCGGATAGCTTCCAGACAGGACCCGGCCGACCTTCCGCCACACTGGGGAGCCGCGCTTGCCCAGGCCGAGCCCCGCGCGGACAGTTGGCTGGGGCTGGGTGGCGGGGTGAGTTCGAGGCTGTCCACCCGTTCTGTACAGCTCGCCTGGAACGACGCGGATCTGGGCAACCGGGGTGGTCGGTTGCTGGAGGTCGGCGCCGGACAAGGAGGCCTGTCCCTCTCCTCCGAGCGCCTCGTCTTGAGCTTCGATACCGAGACACTCCGCCTGTATTCCGGGGACGCCAGTCTGCTGTTGGACGAGTTCCATTATGGGTTGCTGCTGCATCCGGGACCCGAAGGGTTGTATGGTCGTCTGCCCGACTACGATCTTGGACTCGGAGCGGGCCGCCTGAGTCTTCAAAGGGATGGACGGGAGCAGTTCGGCGCAGAATCGCTGCAGATGAGCGCCTGGCAGAACTCGACCCTCAGGCAGCTGGACAGCCTCCTGAGACTGCGCGCGAAGGAGGTGCGTGGCGGAGACCTTGAACTCGAGGGTCTGGATCTGCACCTGAGCGCGCTGCGCTGGCATCGTCCTACCGTCCTGGGTTTCATCCAGGCGTGGGAAGGCATGGCTTCCATGCAACTGGACCCTCAGGCGAGAACAGGACTGGTTCTGGGGATGGTCCTGGACGGCCTGCAGCAGATGATCGCGGATGATCCGAGGATGCTGGGCGGCATCAGCGTGAACAGTGACCCCGACAAGCGGCTGCGTGTGCACCTGGACCTCGGCCTGCAGGGCGATGCCGAGCGTATCGCCACGCGTCCGCTGGAGGTGCTGGATCTCGCTCTGGATGTGGAGGTCGGAAGGGGATTGTTCGAGGAGCTGGACACCCTTGCCGGCGCTCCCGAGGTTCTGCAGACATGGCTCGAACTGGGCATTACCGATGGATGGATCGAGGTTCGTGACAGCGAGTTGAGCAGCCGGGTACGGATGGATGAGGGGCGATTGCGGATCAACGACAGCGATCAGACGATCCTGCTTCTTGCGTTGGTGTTCGCCCTCGGTCAGGGCATGTTCTAATGTTGGGTTATTCATGAATCACAAAGGGTATTCTTCGTGAGCAGCAATCAGGGAACGAATCGGCGCGTACTCTCCGGCATGCGCCCGACGGGGCGCCTGCATCTGGGCCACTACCATGGGGTCTTGAAGAACTGGCTTGAACTCCAGCACAGCTATGAGTGCTTCTTCTTCGTCGCCGATTGGCATGCCCTGACGACGCACTACGAGTCCCCGGGAGATCTTGGTCAGCATGTGACCGACATGGTGATCGAC
>PUOZ01000233.1 GCA_003553165.1 Thioalkalivibrio sp. | reverse complement strand
GCCGTCGCACCCCAGACTTGCGCCAACATCGCTTTATAGGAAAATAGCATTCCAAAAACCGTGCTGGCCATATCGCTAGCAGTAAAAAACCCCCCATTCGCACCGCCGGCTATCTTCCATGCACCTGCACCGGTTTGAGGATCGAAGATAATGTAGCCGGCGCCCTGCCAACCGGGAACGCTGATCGGGTCAGTATGAACGATCACCTCCCGCCCCACGGCCAGCGAGGAACGGATTTCGTTCATGGTCAGTGCATTCTGCCGGATGTGGGGGAGCGCGTCAGCCTGGTTTGCCGGAGTGATATGGTAGACGCGTTGACCCATGGCGATTGCCTTCTGAAGGGCCCGAACCGCGGAGACCCCCTCCCCCGTCGCACCCTCGGGGATGAACATCTGCTCGGGCACTGCGTGTTCGAGTCCCGAGGCGAGCGCACCCAGCTGAAAGTTCAGTGCCGCGCGCACCTCCTGCCCCTGGCCATCCGTACTCGAAATGTGTGCGACACGGTCGAGATCCATCACGACGCCGCCAGCCATGATCGAGCGCGGAATCCCGAAAATGTATGTGACCGTGGGCACATAACCGAAGGTGCCGGCTGAGGTGGTCAGCTGAAAATGGGAATCCTGGCTTCGCGCCTTAAGACTGCCCAGGGCCTGATACTGCCCGAAGTAACTCAACAGGCCCGCATGAAAGAGGTCTCCCAGCAAGTCCTCACGCGTCAGGCTTCCCAGCAGGACCTGGTCGCCGGTGCTCAGGATCCGGGCGGTCTCGCGCAGGCGTTCCTCTGCGGCCTCGATGCCGCCCGCCGAAACACCTCCGCCGATCACGCCCAGAGCCAGATAGGAACCCGCGACGACCTTGTTGGGATAATGTCTGGTGCCATGGACCGGATCGGTCACGCCGTAAGAGAACGCCAGCTCCTCCCCGAGCGGCATGGGAGAACCGATCAGCGCCGCCTCACCATCGATCTTCAATTCCGGCACCACATTGACGAGGTAAGCAGGGATGCTGGAGGGCAGCTGGCTGGGGTCCGCGATATCTCCGTCGGGCAGCAATGCCTCCAGCGCCGCCTGGTCGTCCTCGGTCGCGGGACGGAACGAGAGGGTCACCTTTCGGTTATTCAGGCTCGCCCAGGGAAAGGCGGCCTGCTGCAGGGGCTGCCCCAGGACGTCCGCGCCCAGTCCAAAAGTGACGCGCGGTTGCAATGATGCGGGTAACGCGGCGTACCTGACGCCCTCGATCGCCCGTTGGTAGGGGAGTCCGGAGGGCAGCACCTGCGCCTCGCGCAGCACCACCTTGCTGCCGCCGATGACATCCGCAGCCGTCGGGGCCTCCATCTGCTCGACATGTGCCGCCAGGCGTTCCTCGGCTTCGCGTTGCGCAGCCAGTACCCCCGCGGCATCCAGCCCCTGGATCCATCCTTCGGCCTCGTTCACCGTACCCGTGGCCAACAGGTCCAACAGCAGCCCGTCGCCGTCAAGACCGGTGAGCAGGGACACGTCTAGCCCGGGAACAAACTCGTACTGTTTGTAACTGGCATCCAGCGGGAGCCAGGTGTCAGCCTCCCGCATCACGGCGCCGCGCGATGGAAGGAAGTCGATGGCCGCCTCGACCCAGACGTGCTCCATCCGTACATGGGTGATCCGCCCACCCTGGATGAGACCGGTCACGGGGATCCCGCCCGAGGCGGCATAGTTCATGGCTTCCTCAATCCGCTCGAACCCACCGGCCCAATTGCGGAAGGCCTCCGCCGGCAGCTCGATCGTTCCATGCACGTAGCGGGCTGGAACACCTGAGGCTCGCAACAGTGCCAGCAGCAGGCTGGAGACATCCATGGCGTTTCCCCGGCGCATCGATAACGTCAGATCCGCGTTCTGGACGGCACCCCAGGTGGGAATCCACTCGACGTGGTTGCGCACCCAGTGGTAGATGCCAACGGGATCGTGACCCAGTTCCGCGGCCCTGGCGCGAATCGTGGCCGAGAGCCGCACCTCGTCGGTATCCGCAAGATAACGGGGATCCTCTGCGCCCGGGAGGCCATCCAGAAGATACCCCTCAAGCGCGGCCAGGTGCATCAGGGGCGTATCGAAGAGCCCCGCTTCAATGAAGCCGTCCCTGTCGATTCTTGGCAGGTTGTCCTGCCTCGGCTGTTGCGCTTCGTGCGGCAATTCGGTCGGATCGAAAGGGTGCTGGCTTGCCTGCAACGGCCGCTCGGAAAGCCGCTGGTGCACGTTCCTGATCGGCAGTGCGATGGGCTCGCCGTCGCCCGCCGCCTCGATGATCGCCAGATCCTCGAGCACGGCCTGCATCTCCTGCTGGTAGAGCGAAACGGTTTCCCGATGTCGCTCCAGTATTCGGGCCGGAACCCCGCGCTCCCCGAGCATGTTTCCGATTGCGGCGAAGTCCGCCATCACATGCGTGTTCAGTTCAGCCGCGTGTTTGCGCAGGGCGGCGAGCTTCAGGCGCTCCTCCGCAATCGACTCGCCACGGCGAAGTCTCGCATCAGCGGCCCCCAGCAAATCCCTCGCCTCACGAAGCGTACCCGATAGAAGTACCCCGGAAGAGCGGGCTGTGCCAACTTCGGCCACCGACGGCTGCGGCGGATCACTGAACGCGGCAGCCAGGGGCTCCGTGACGAGAAGGATCAAGGCGATGATCAAGATGCTCGCCACGATCCGGCTGAACAGACTGTCCCGCAACAGCGGAAAAAGGGTATTCCCTGTCCTCATGAGTACACATCCTTGTCGACTCGTGATTCCCGTTTGTATCGGGGCCGTTATTCAGCCCCAACCTCCCTGGCCAGAGCGTGGATCAGCCACGCCAGGGCCTCCCGAATGACCTCCGCATCCGGCCCGTCTATTCCTGCCAACCGGTCCGCCGCCTTCAGCAGCCGGAAGACCGCCCGGTTGGCGTCCCCGCCCAGGTATTTCAGCCGTGCGGACTCGACTTCCTCAAGGACCAGACGGGATCCATCGTCGAGGTTCAGTCTCGCCTCGACCAGTGCACGCACTTCTTCGAATCCAGGCAGGGCCTCGACGGTCAGTTCATGGAAACCGACGTCATAGAGCTCCGTCTGGATTCCTTCACGAAGGTGCAAAGTCGCCATGATCCGGGCTGTATCGGGTTCCATCGGCAACCGCCACCAGAACCGCAATTCCGTCTGCCCACCCGCGGGCAGGTCGATGTCGTAGGAGATGTGTCGCGGGCCCTCCACGGCGGCGGACCAGGGGTCGACGATGGCGCCGCCGATCACCGCCAGATCCAGCCGGACCGATCCGGCATTGCCCCGGTTCGCCAGCACCCAACGTATGGGAATCGCCATACCGGGGCGTTCCATTACGGGGTCGGGCCGGGTGTATTCCAGGGCGTCATGCAGCAGGGCTGCGAAACCCCCGGAGGCGCCCGAGGCCATCGCCGCGGCCAGTAGGTCGAATCCCGCCAGCAGACTGCGGCCCAAGCCGAAGTCGTGCACCGTTATTGCGGCGGTATCCCCTGTCTGCCCGCCATCGATTCGATACTCTCCGATCACGGTGCCACCCCCCAGACGCAGCGCCACCGCCCGTGCCTCTGGAGCGAAGCCGTCATCCGGCACCTCAATGGGGACGGGAAGCACCGGACGGATGCCAATCGCATGGGGTTGGACCCCTCGGAATTCGGCGCCAAATACCTCGAGTAGATGGTGATTGCGGTGATCCCGCGCCGCCGCCTGCACAATACCCCGGCCCGCGAAGACGGCCTCCCGCAGTTCCCGGGTCACCTGGTTGTCCAACTTCACCCTTTCCGCCAAGAGCAGGAAGCTGGCATAGCCCCCGGTGCGCAGTTCGTTGGCGAAGCCATGGGCGTTGGTGACGACGGTGTAGGACCAGCCCTCCGCGTCCAGCAAGGCCTCCAGGAACGCACGTCGGAGCAGGCCTGGACCATCGGCCACGACGGCCGCATCCCGCAACCTGAAGTCGCCCAGTATGTCTCCGGATTCAGGCATCTGCGCGCACCCGGCCGGCACCGCCCCGGACGTGAACTGCCGGACGAATCCCTCCTGATGGAAGGTGGCGATCAGCTGGAATCGGTCCGTCTGGAGCGCCCTCCCTTCCCGGAAATCGATGCCAATGACCATCCCCTGCGAGGACAGGCCCTGCAGGATCAGGTTCGGCCCCGCCCCCTGACTCCGGTCCGATGGAAGCGGATCGCCACCTCGGAGCGACTCCGAATCCACTAGGTGCCCATTGCCGTCGTAAAGGTCCAATTGCAGCAGATCTCCGTACCCCAGCGCAGTCAACGTCGGCAGAGCAAGCTCCAACCGCTCGACCGCCAGGCATTCGTGATGTCCGGGAGGATCAAGTAGCACCAGCAGTCGACCACGACCCTCTACGGACGGATTGGAGACGAAGCGGTCCTCCACCCGTATCGATGCACTGGCCAGGGTCCGCATTTCGCCCCGGAGCTCGGCGCGCAACACCGCCACCAGCGTGGTCCCCGCGGCAACATCGATCCTCCAGTCCGCCGGAAGGAAACGCGTCTCCTCCTGATCCAGATCCAGCGTGTGAGACCAACTGGCAAGTTCCCGGCCGGCCCCTGGGTCGATCAGCGACAGGGTCGCGGGCAGCCCATTCAGGCTGGAATTACCATCATTGGTGATCTCCGCATGCAGGTATAGCGTCTCGCTACGCAGGGCCGGTTCTGGCGAGACCGCTATCTCGCCCCAGAGGCCAGCGCCGGTCTCGCTCGTGGCCAGCACCTGGAAGCCGGTTTCGGCGGTTGCGGCGACGAGATCTTCCGCGTCGCGGACGACGAGAAGGACTCGGTACTGCCCGGGGGTTGCAAGCCCGAGGGCGAACGGACGCACGACGTCCTGAAGCGCGCCGGGCAGGAGGACACCCGGAATCGCCTCCTCACGCCAGACCTCTGCGCCTGTCGGATCGATGACGCTCAGGCTGACCTGATGCCCGCTGACCTGCAGACCAGCGGCAGTGTTCTCGATCCTGCCCGTCAGTGTGACGGTCTCGTAGGGGTCGTAGGCAGGGCGATCCGCGGCGACGATGGCCGCGAGACCACTGCCGAGTGGAATGTCCAGCCGGAAATCCGCCAGCGCCTGGATGGTCGCTGACGTGAGCGGATCCCGCAGATGGGCGACCACTGTGTAGTTCCCTGCGTACAGCCCGGCCGTGTCGAAGCCCTCGACGGTCAGTACGCTTTGCTCGCCGGGCTCGAAAACCGTTTCTTCAGGGGTGGGCAGAGGCGACACCGTGTAGCCGGCGGCGTCGCGTATTTCCCATCCGATCAAGGGTGCGCTGGCTGCAGCCCCCCGATTCTTGACCTTGAGCGTGGCCGCGACGGGCTCTCCGACCGCGTAACTGGTCCGATCTGTCGTAAGCTCCAGGACGTAGAAGGACTGCAGGACCTCGACATGCAAGGGACCGAGCGTCTGTTGATGCGCCTGTCCCAGAAGATCGAGATAGCTGATCACGACCTCTTCAACCACGGCACGGTTTTCGCCCGGCTCAGGGTCGGTGATCCGGACCCGGAAATCGAGATCCTCGATGCCGCCGAGAGCGAAGTCTTCGAAGGACCATTCGATCTCGGTGGCCTCGCCCACACTTTCGATCCTGACCGGCGCGACCGCAAAGGACCCCGGTTCGATGACAACGCCGGCATTGGCCAGGCGGGCGGTGACGCGGAGGTCGCGGTATTCGGGTTCGGCACCGATGGGCTTGCCACCGACCATCACTCCGTCGAAGGCAAGACCGCTCTGGTAGGCCGTGTCGGACCAGTTGACGACCCCGAACTCCAGCACATACTCGCCCGTCTCCGGGATGACGTACCGGGAGTTCACCCAGTCCGTATAGCCGCAGCCGCTGGCATAACAGCGACCGGAGTCGCCACCCAGAGGCGACCATCGAGGCCCACCCCTGATGATGTTGACCGTCTCCGGGATGATCTCAGCCCCGATCTCCGGCATGCCGAAACCTGGCACGATGTTTCCGCTCGAACGCGTGCGCGCAGTGAACAGCAGGGCGACGGGTTCCATGGAGGAGTCCAGCAGCCGCGCCCACGCGTAATCGGCGAACCCGGCACCGTCCGACGTGACGTAATTGAACTGGAATTCGAGGGACTCGCCGCTGCTGGCGGAAAACACCGGGGAACGCAGACGCGACCCATTGGTGCCACCGATCCCGGGCAGGCCCAGGGACCGCAGGGGACTGCCGGTCGTCGCAACCCAGCCGTATTGATCACCCCCGGACGGAGCGAGGCTCACCACACCATCGACGACCCCGGTGCCGCAGGAACCTTCGCAGACCCAGTCTTCCGGAATACCGTTGCCGAAGGTGCCTGCATGTACCTGCGAAAACAGGCTGGCTGCGAGCGTCGCGAAGACGGCCCATCGGTAAACAATCCCTGTCATTGGGCATCCTCCATGCCTTCGATCCTGAGTCTGACCGCAATCCCCGTGTCGTCCCTTGGCAGGATCTGCCCGGGATCCAGGTTGTGCGTTCCCTGCACGCGGATGTTCGGCGCGACATCGATAGCGCGAACATCCAGGGTCTCTACCGCTGTGCCCGTTAACCCCAGAACCTCGACGGCGTACGCTCCGGCCAGATCGAACTCATGGAAGAAACGGGTGACGGTAAATCCCTGGAGGCCCGGAAATGGATCCACCTCCAGCTGCACACGCTGTTGGTGGATCGGTTGCCCGGACGGGGAGCGCACGATGACGTCGAAGTCCAGGATCGTCTGCACGTTCGAGGCGTTGCTGATCGTCGCCACAAGTTCCACCTCGGTGGAGGCACCACGCACGAGTTCCCGGGGTTCCGGCTGCAAGGAAAACGCGCCGATACGCACCGTCTCTGCAATCGTCAGGGCCCCGACACCGTCCGACAAGACTCTGGCACGATCCCCTGTCCACAGCTGCACGACCATCCGGTAGAGCCCAGGCGGAGTGTTGCCGGTGAACCACGAGACTTCGCGCAGAACCTGCTCGCCGGGACCCAGAGCGAAACTTGCGTCACGGGCGCCACCGGGGACCGGAACCACGAAGTCTTCCCGGAAGTCGTTCGCCACACCCTGAACGCTGGCGACCAGAACCAGCGGCATCTCCTGCTCCCCGCGGTTCTCGACCGCCACCGTGAAACGCGCTTCTTCGAAGGCGCCATACTCGTCCTGGTGTTCGAGAATCTCGGCGACCCGGATGCCACCGATACCCGTGGGTTCCAGAGACACGTCCAGCCGGGTCCAGCCGTGTTGCTGCAGGACGAGGCTGCCGGTGAGGGTCCGGTAGCCGATGGCCTCCGCGGCGACCTCGAAGGCCAGTTCGTCGATCCCGTCGATGCGGAAGTGCCCATCGTCGTCGGCAGTTGCGACTCGCGGCCCTGCACTGACCCTGGCGCCCGGCACCGGCGCGCCGGATTCCCGATCCGTCACCATGCCCAGAAGAGTCGTACTTGAGCGGGGATCCGGAAGGAGGTACCAGTCACCCAAGTCCATATCGGTCCCGGCGGTCGTCAACAGGCCGAACGTGACCGGCTGATAGCCGGAGTGCAGCAACTCAACCCGAATCTGACCCGCAGCCGCAAGGGTCAGGCGAAAGGATCCATCGACGCCGGACAACGCCATCACCTCGGTACCGACCACCCGGACCACCGCGCCGGAGATCGCAAACCCCGCTTCCGCATCCAGGAGTCGCCCGTTCAGGCTGACCCAGGACTCTGTTTCCGTGCCACCACTCCGGCTCATGACCGGCGAAAACAGCAGCCGGTCGCCCGGTTCGACCCAGGCGGCGGCATGGACCGGCTCGTATTCAGTGGCCGTACCCGACAGCTCGACCGCGCCCGCTGGAACCGGGAGTGCGAAATGTCCGTCCGGTCCGGCGCTCGCGGTCGCAGTGCCGGACCCCTGCACGGCGACGGTTGCATCGATCCCCTCGCCGCTCGCGGCATCCGTAACCCACCCACTGACGAGGGCACCCTCCGGCTCCATGTCGAGGACAACGGCACCGAGATCGGAACGTTGCCCCGCCTCCAGCTCGACGTTGCGCGTCAACGCCTGAAAGCCCGTTGCATGGAACACCAGCGTGTACGGGCCCGGTTCCAGATCCTGCAGCAGAAAGCGTCCATCGGGGCCGGTCGTGGCGATCCAGGCCTCAGGACGGTCCCCCTCAGCGGTCACGGTGCTTCCCGGCACGACGGCCCCGTGGCGGCTGTCGATCACCTGTCCGAGGAGCGTGGCCGCGCGAAGCGACGACGAAGGGTCTTCCGCTGCCGCCAGCCCCAGCGCGCGCAATGCCAGCGCAGTGGCGTAGACACTTCCGTCCCAGGAACCATCGTTCCCCTGTGCCGCTCGCAGGGCGTCCACGTTGTCCTCGTGGCGACCGGTGTCCGCAGTCATCGGCAGCAGCGCCAGCAGCGCCTGCGCGCTCCGCCAGCTTCGATCCCAGCCTCCCTCGTTCTCCCGGGCTGTGAGGAAATCGACAGCTCCCTGGAGCATCCCCGACAACCCGTATTCGATCCGGTACCGCTGCAGGCCGGCCAGCGCCCTTGCCGTCAAATAAACCGAGGATGGACTCTCTGCCGACGCAGCAAAGCCACCATCGGTACGCTGGCGCGCAGCCAAGAAGGCAACGGCGGGCTGAAGTACGTCGAAATCGCCGAGCCCGGCTAAGGCAAGGGCCTCCAGTGCGTCGAGCGTGTCGAGGACGCTGCTCTGGTAGCCGGGTTCGGCGCCGAATCCGCCGTCCGGGTTCTGGTGGCGGCGCAGTTCCGCGAGACCTTCGGCATCGGATTCTCCGGCCAAGGTCAGGGCGATCAGCCGGCGCGGGACATCCGGAATTCCCGGACCCGAGGCGTGTTCGACGAACTGCCGCAGCCGCGCCCATGCCTCGGGCTGATCGGCTGCGCGATGCAGGGCGCGCAGTGCCTCAAGGCTGGCGTGCGGGGGAGTGGTTTCATCCGCCGGGGCCGCGATTCGCCCATCTTGCCCCTGCTGTTCGAACAGCCAAGCGACACCGGACTCGTTGGCCTTCGCCAAGGTTGTGAAGATCGGGGAAGCGACGCACACGGCGATCGCGAAGAAGAAAAGCCAGCGGCACGTCGCGTGCCGATTCCATGACTGAGCATCCATGCCCGCATCCTTTCTATTCGTCCTGGGAGATTTTTAGCACAGCCAAAACCGGCCCACAACCCCTCCCGCGCATCGATGGCGCCAATCCTCACAAGGCCCGCTACGATTCTGGCGCGGACTCCCTCCCGCCTTCCTGCGACCGTGATGGTGCAGGCAGCGTGTCATCGGCCGTCTCGGAAGGCAGCTCGACCAGTTCGCGCAGAGCGTCCAATGGCGGGAGTTCGTCCAGCCGGCCGAGACCCAGATCATCGAGGAAGGTCCGTGTCGTCGCATAGAGTCCGGGACGGCCCGGCACCTCCTTGTGCCCGACCACGTGGACCCACTCCCGTTCCGTGAGGGTACGCATGATCTGCGTGCTCACCGCGACGCCCCGGATATCCTCGATCTCGGCACGAGTCACCGGTTGCCGGTAGGCGATGATGGCGAGGGTCTCCAGCAGGGCCCGCGAGAGCCGTGGCGGCCGTTCCGGCTGGGCCGCCTGCACCT
>PUOZ01000266.1 GCA_003553165.1 Thioalkalivibrio sp. | reverse complement strand
TCGGAGGGATGCTTCACCCGCTTCCACGCCATGTCGGTGATGTGCAGCAGGCCGTCGATCCCGCCCAGATCCAGGAACGCGCCGTAGTCGGTGAGATTCTTAACGATCCCCTTCACGACCACGCCTTCCTGCAGGTTCTTCAGCAGTTCCTCGCGCTCGGCGCTGTATTCCTGCTCGACCACAGCCCGGCGCGACACCACCACGTTGTTGCGCCGGCGATCCAGCTTGATCAGCTTGAATTCCAGTTCCTTGCCTTCCAGGTACGCGGTGTCGCGAACCGGCCGCACATCCACGAGCGAGCCCGGCAGGAATGCGCGGATGTCGCCGAGTTCGACGGTGTAGCCGCCCTTGACCTTGCCGGAGATCAGCCCGATGACATACTTCTCGTCTTCCATGGCGCCTTCCAGGCGATCCCACGCCTTGGCGCGTTTGGCCTTTTCACGCGACATGCGGGTTTCGCCGAAGCCGTCTTCCGCGGCTTCGAGCGCGACTTCGACCACGTCGCCCACCTGCACTTCCAGTTCCCCACGTTCGTTCATGAACTGTTCGGTGGGGATCACGCCCTCGGATTTGAGTCCGGCGTTGACCAGGACGACATCGGGGCCGACGTGGATGACAGTGGCACTGAGAATGGCACCCGGCTGCATCTGGGTGTAGGCCATGCTCTCTTCGAGCATTTGCGCAAAACTTTCACTCATGGATTTGTTAAACCTGTGATTGGGACGGTCTGCGACACAATGCCGCATCCGGGCTTGGGTTGAACACACCCCGCATCAGCGGGAACGATTGGTTTCATTTCTACTGCTTGTCTACTGCGTGTTGTCTGCTGCGTACTGCATGATTGCCTAATGCCCTTCCCTGGCAGACAGGGCGCCCTGCAATCGCTCGCGGATCATTGCCACCACCGTCTCGATGCCGATCCCGGTGCAATCCAGGATCCAGGCATCCTCCGCCGGCTTCAGCGGAGCGGTGGCACGTTCGCGATCGCGGCGGTCGCGCGCCTCCATTTCTTCCCGGAGGGCGCGCAGATTAGCACTAAGTCCTTGTTCCATCAACTGCTTAAAGCGCCTTTTCGCTCGTTCCTCCGCAGTCGCGGTCAAAAAGACCTTCAGAGTGGCGTCTGGAAAGACCACCGTACCCATGTCACGGCCGTCCGCGACCAGGCCGGGCCGTTGGGCGAAGGCCCGCTGGCGTTCCAGCAGCGCAGTTCGCACCTGAGGAAGAGCCGCGACCACCGAGGCGTCGGACCCTGCGGTCTCGGCGCGAAGGAGATGATCCACGCGCGTTCCATCCAGCCAGGTCTGGACCAGCTCATCCTCGTCGGAGATCCTGAATTCGACGTCAAGATTTCGCGAAATATCCGCAAGTTCCGAGACATTCGAAAAATCCGTGTCACGTTTTCGCGCGGCCACGCCCACCAGGCGGTACAGGGCCCCGCTATCCAGCAGATGCCAGCCGAACTCCCGGGCCAGGCGCTTGCTCACGGTGCCCTTGCCGGCGCCCCCGGGACCATCGATGGCGAGCACGGGGGTCATGACGCGGTGATGCCGAGTCCAACGTCGCGCGCCAGTTGGGCGAAGCCGGGAAAGGAGGTCGCGACGTTGTCGCAATCGTAAATGGTGATGGGGCTGTCGGCCCGCAGTGCAGCCATTGCGAACGACATCGCAATGCGGTGATCGCCATGGCTCTGGATCACGCCCCCATCCAAGTTGGGGCGGCCCCTGACGCGCAATCCATCCGGCAGGACCTCGCAGTCGACGCCGAGCGCCACGAGGCCGTCCGCCATCACCTGGATGCGGTCGCTCTCCTTTACCCGCAATTCCTCGGCCCCGGTCAGTACCGTTTCCCCTTCGGCGCAGGCGGCGGCGATGAACAACGCGGGAAACTCGTCGATGGCCAGGGGCACGAGTTCCCTGGGAATCGCGATGCCCTGCAGAGGTGCCCAGCGCACCCGGAGATCGGCCACGGGCTCGCCACCGATCTCGCGCCGGTCGAGGACCTCGATCGAGGCACCCATCAGGCGCAGGATATCGATCACCCCGGTGCGGGTCGGGTTCACGCCGACATGCCGCAGCAGCACATCGGAACCCGGGGCGATGCTCGCGCCGACCAGGAAGAAGGCCGCGGACGAGATGTCCGCAGGCACCTCCACGGGGCTGGCCCTGAGCGACGTGTCGCCGGTCACGCAGGCCATGCGTCCTTCGCGACGTACAGGACATCCGAAACCCTGCAGCATCCGCTCGGTGTGGTCGCGGGTCGGCGCCGGCTCGATCACACAGGTCTCGCCCTCGCTCCAGAGACCGGCCAGCAAAAGCGCCGACTTGACCTGGGCGCTGGCGACCGCGAGCTTGTGCTGATACCCGCGCAAGGACTGTCCACCATGGATCCGCAGCGGCGGCGTGCCGTCGCCGTGGGCATCGATCCGAGCCCCCATTCGGGCCAGGGGTTCCGTCACGCGGCGCATGGGCCGTCGGTTCAGCGACGCATCGCCGACCAGCGTGCTGTCGAAGTCCTGCCCGGCGAGCACTCCGCACATCAGCCGCATGGCTGTGCCGGAGTTCCCCATGTCCAGGGCTTCGGCCGGCGCCTTCAGGCCGTGCAGGCCCACGCCATCGATGATCACGGTATTGGGTTCGGGGCGCTCGATCGCCACGCCCATGGCCTGAAACGCCGCCAGTGTCGCGAGGCAGTCCTCGCCGTCGAGAAAGCCGGTAATCGTGGTGCGGCCCTCGGCCAACGCCCCAAGCATGATGGCGCGATGGGAGATGGATTTGTCGCCCGGGACCCGGAGGCTCCCGCGCAGGGATCCGCCAGCCTCCACCGTGAAGGTCGTTGTCATCTTGGTCACTGATCCAGTTGTACTTGCATGTTCTCACTGAAGCGGTCGCGTGCCTGCTTCGCGAACCCGAAACGCGCCTCCAGGGCCTCGCCGTCGCCGCGCGCAATCGCGTCCCGCAGGCCGTCCAGGTCGGTCTGAAACCGCTCCAGCACGGCGAGGATCGCCCCCCGATTGGCGACGCAGATATCGCGCCAGACCACCGGATCGCTGGAAGCAATGCGGGTGAAATCCCGAAACCCGCCGGCGGCGTAATGAAAGATCTCGTCGCTCTCGCTCATGCGCGCCAGCGACTCCACCAGGGCGAAGGCCAGCACGTGTGGCAGGTGACTGGTGGCGGCGAGCACGTGATCGTGGTGCACCGGGGTCATGAATTCCACGCGCGCGCCGGTGGCACGCCACATCGCGGCGACACGTTCGGAGGCCATTGGACTGGTCTCATCGGCCGGGGTCAGGATCACCAGGCGTTCCCGGAACAGGGTCGCGTAGGCTGCCGAGACCCCACTGCGTTCCGTGCCTGCGATCGGGTGGCCCGCGACGAAATGGCGGGGCAACTGCCCGAAACCGGCACGAACCGCCTCGATGACGGCCTGCTTGCTGCTGCCGACATCGGTCAATGTAGCCTGGGCCGGCCAATGTGATGCGATGGCCGCAGCCAGCCCCTGCATCGACCCCAGCGGCACTGCCAGCACACCGACGTCGGCATCCCGACATGCCTCGACCGGATTCGTGGTCCAGCGGTCGATCACACCCAGTCGAACCGCTTCTTCGAGGTTCGCGGGGTTGCGCGAACAGCCGACCACCTCGGCAACGGCGCCCGCCTCGCGCAGGGCCAGGGCCAGCGAACCACCGATCAGGCCGACCCCGAAGATGACGAGCCGCTGAATCATGCCTTTAGCACACTGTCGAGGGCGTTCAGAAAGCGATCATTCTCGTCCCTAGTCCCAATGGTCACGCGCAGGTGAGTCGGCAGGCCGTAGTTGGCCACGGGTCGAACGATCACACCCTGGCGCAACAGCCGTTCATAGACCGGCCCCGGGGGTCGACGCACGTCGAAGGTGATGAAGTTTCCGACCGAGGGGATAAAATCCAGGCCCCGGTCACGGAGGGCGGCCGTCACTTGGGCAAGCCCTTCGCGGTTGACCCGGGCGCTCTCCGCCACATGGTCGGTATCGGCCAGCGCAGCCAACCCGGCCGTCTGGGCCAGGGAGTTCACGTTGAACGGTTGCCGCACCCGGTTGAGCAACTCGGCCACCCCGGTCGACGAAACCGAGTAGCCGAGGCGCAATCCGGCAAGGCCGTGGATCTTCGAGAAAGTCCGAGTGACCATAAGGTTGGGAAAGCGCTGAACCCACTGTGTCGTGTCGGGATAGTCCGTTGCCTCCACGTACTCCGCGTAGGCCTCGTCGACGACCACCAGCGTTTCCGGCGGGACCCGGGCCAGGAACCCCTCCAGGGCTCCTGCGGACACCCAGGTGCCGGTGGGATTGTTCGGGTTGGCGATGAAGACCACGCGAGTGTCCGCGTCCACCCGCGCGAGCATTGCCTCCAGGTCATGTCCGAACGGCTGTCCGGAATCCACGGGGAGGGCGTCGGCCGGCCGCCCCTCCGCCGAGACAGCTTGAACCACCAATGGGTATACCGCGAAGGCGTGCCGCGAGAAAACGGCATTGCGCCCCGGGCCGAGCCATGTGCGCGCAACCAGCTCCAGGATCTCATTGGATCCATTGCCCAGGGTGACCTGTTCGGCTGTGAGTCCATGCCGATGCGCGAGCGCCTGCTTCAGGGCGAATCCGTTCCCGTCAGGATAGATGTGCAGTTCGCTCAGGACCGCCTGAATCGCCGCGAGGGCGCGGGGGCTGGGGCCCAGCGGATTCTCGTTCGACGCCAGTTTCACCGCGGCGCGGATGCCGAGCTCCCGTTCCAGTGTGGCCACCGGCTTCCCGGGTTCATAGGGCCTGAGGGCCTGGACACCAGGCACGGCCAGGACACTGAAATCAACCATGGGCTTGGTATCCTGTGAGTCGAGGACGTGTGAACAGGGACTTCCTGCGGTCGGTCTGCATGGGGAAACGGCCCACTAGGTGGCCGCCTGGGGATAACTGCCGAGGATCTTGAGCATGTCGGCGCTCTTGCGCAGTTCGCCGAGGCAGGCCGCGACCGATGGGTCGGCCTGGTGGCCAACGAGGTCGAGAAAAAACACGTATTCCCAGTTCACGCAGCGCGACGGCCGCGATTCGATGCGCGTCAGGCTGATCCCGGCATCGGCAATGGGCTTGAGCAGACCGAACAGGGAGCCGGGTCGATTCGCGGTGCTGAGCATGATCGAGGTTCGGTCGCGCCCGGTGATACCGGTCTCCAGGCGCCCGATCACGAGAAAGCGGGTGGTATTGTCCCCGCGGTCTTCGATGTTCCTGACCAGAATCCTGAGTCCATAGCGATCTGCCGCGACTGCGCTGGCGATTGCGGCGGCATGGGGCAGTTCGGCCGCATCCTGCGCCGCGCGGGCATTGCTGGGGGCATGGCGGCGTTCCGCGCCGTGCAGTTCCCGGTCCAGCCATTGCCTGCACTGTGCCAGGGCCTGAGGGTGTGCCATCACCACCTGTACGTCCTCCAGGTGCTCGCTGCGTGACAGCAAATGATGCTGTACGGGCAGAATCACCTCCCCGCAGATGAGCAGCGGCGACTCCAGGAAACAGTCGACGGTGTGGGTCACGACGCCTTCGGTGCTGTTTTCGATCGGCACCACCCCGAAATGGGCTCGGCCCGACTCCACTTCACGGAAGACCGTGTCGATGGCGGTCAGCGGCTGCAGGGCCGCGGCCTGGCCGAAGTGCTTGCGGGTCGCCAGATGGGTAAAGGTTCCCTCCGGACCCAGGTAGGCAACCCTGAGAGGTTCTTCCAGGGCCAGGCACTCCGACATGATCTCGCGGAAGATGCGCACCAACGCATCATCGGGCAGCGGCCCGGGGTTCCGCTCGCGCACCTGCCGAAGGATCAAGGCCTCGCGCTCCGGACGGTAGAACCGCGGATCGCCCTCGCTGCGCTTGACCGAAGCGACTTCTTCGGCGCAGCTCGCCCGTTCGTTCAGCAGGCGCAGCAGCTCGGCATCGACCTGGTCGATGCGCTGGCGCAGGCGCTCGAGATCAGCGGAATCCGACACTACAGGACCCGGGAGCGGAGAACCCCGTCGATTCCGGCGATGGCCTCGGCGGTCGCAGCGTCGATGGGAGTCTCGACATCGAGCAGCGTGTAGGCCAGATCGCCCCGCGATTCGTTCACCATATGCACGATGTTGACGTTCTTCTGACCCAGCACATGCGAGATCTGGCCGACCCGGTCGGGCAGGTTGCGGTTGACGATCGCCAGCCGCGCGGCTCCCTTGCGCTCCAGGGACAAACGGGGAAGGTTCACGGCATTGCGCACGTTGCCGTTTTCCAGATAATCGCGCAGTTGGTCCGCCACCATGACCGCACAGTTCTCCTCGGACTCGACCGTCGACGCACCGAGATGCGGCAGCATGATGACCCGAGGGTTCCCAAGCAGCACCGGCGACGGAAAATCGGTCACGTAGGCATGGATTTGACCGGCGTCCAATGCGGCGCACAACGCCGCATCGTCGACCACACTCGCGCGCGCGAGGTTGATCACGATCGCGCCCGGTTTCAGTGACCGGACCCGCGTTGCATCCAGGATGTTGCGGGTCTGGTCGTTCAGGGGCACATGGAAGGTGATCACGTCGGCCTGGCTGATCACAGCGTCCACGGTGCTGGCGCGATCCACGGCGGCCTCCAGCCGCCAGGCGCTCTCGACGGTGATCTTGGGGTCGTAGCCGATCACGTTCATGCCCAGGCCGCGCGACGCGTTGGCGATCTTCACGCCGATCGCCCCGAGGCCGATCACACCCATGGTTCGCCCCGGGAGTTCGAAGCCGACGAACCGCTTCTTGCCGTCCTCGACGCGTTTCTGGAAGTCCGGGTCGCTGGGGTCCAGTCCCCGCAGATACTCGTGTGCCGGAATCAGGTTCCGCGCCGCCAGCAGCAAGCCGCCAATCACGAGTTCCTTGACTGCGTTGGCATTCGCGCCGGGTGCATTGAACACCGCCACACCGCGCGCGGACAAGGCATCGACCGGAATGTTGTTCACGCCGCTGCCGGCACGTCCGACGGCGTTCACGGACTCGGGAATCGGGGTCTCGTGCAGGTTGTGGGAACGCAGCATGATCGCGTCCGGGCCCTGCAGGGACGACGCCACCTCGTACTGCTCGCGCGGAAACCGGTTCAGTCCGCGCACGGCGATGTTGTTGAAGGTCTGTATGCGAAACATGCTGTGTCCCTGATCAGGCGTGCCGTTGTTCGAAGTCGGCCATGAATTCGACGAGTGTGTCCACAGCAGCCTCAGGCACCGCGTTGTAGATGCTCGCCCGCATGCCGCCCACCGACCGGTGTCCCTTCAGGCCGGATAAACCTGCATCGGCAGCCTGTTTCAGGAAACTGCCGTCGAGGGCAGCGTCGGCCAGAATGAACGGCACGTTCATCCAGGAGCGGGCCGAGGGTTCCACCGGGTTGCGATAGAACTCGGAGTTGTCGACGAAGCGGTAGAGCTTTTCCGCCTTGCGCCGGTTGACCTCGCCCATGGCCGCAAGACCGCCCTGCTCCAGCAGCCATTCGAACACCAGCCCGGACAGGTACCAGGCCAACGTCGGGGGCGTGTTGTACATCGAGTCGTTCTTCGTTTGCAGGGCGTAGTCGAAGACCGCCGGGACCGCAGGCGACTTGCGTTCGAGGAGATCCCTGCGCACGATCACCAGGGTCAGGCCGGCCGGCCCGATGTTCTTCTGGGCACCGGCGTAGATCACGCCGAAGCGCGAGACATCCAGCGGGCGCGACAGGATGGTCGAGGACATGTCCGCGACCAACGGTACCGTTCCGGTGTCCGGCACGAAGTGGAACTCCACGCCGCCGATGGTCTCGTTCGGTGTGTAATGTACGTAGGCCGCATCCGGGTCCAGCTTCCAGGTCGCGGGATCGGGGATCGACGCATAGCCGCGGCTCTGGCTGCTGGCCACGATATTCACCGGCCCGTACTTCTGGGCCTCCTTGATCGCCTTGCCCGACCAGGCCCCGGTATCGATGTAGTCCATGCCCTGGCTGCCGTTGCGCAGGTTAAGGGGTACAGCGGCGAATTGGCCGGTCGCCCCGCCCTGGAGGAACAGCACCGCATAATCCTCGGGAACCGCAAGAAGAGTACGGAGGTCTTGTTCCGCCTTTTCCGCCACTTGCATGAACGTCTTCCCGCGGTGACTCATCTCCATCACTGACATGCCGGCGCCACGGAAGTCCATCCATTCCGCTTGCGCCCGCTGCAGCACCGGCTCCGGAAGGGCCGCCGGACCCGCACTGAAATTGAATACTCGACTCATTCTTCGCGCTCTCCCTTCTCAGCACCGGGGTCTTCTGCCCCGGGGTCGCCGTTGATCGAAGCCCCCGCGTCGGAGCCGTCGCCAGTTCCCTCGTCATCCTCGGGATCATCCTCTCCCTGGAGTCGCTCCACGCGAGCAAGCTCCACGAGGCGCTCCCCCTCGTTCAGTCGGATCAACCGTACGCCCTGGGTGTTGCGCCCGATCAGCGGAATCTGCTCCACCGGAGTCCGCACCAACGTGCCGCCGTCGGTGATCAACATGACCTCGTGATCATCGAGTACCCTGGCGGCACCGACCAGCGTCCCATTGCGCCCCGCACACTGCATCGCGATCACGCCCTGTCCACCACGCCGGTGCACCGGGAATTCGTCGAAGCGGGTGCGCTTGCCGAAGCCGAACTCGCTGGCGAACAGGGCCGAGCCCTCCTCCACGATGAGCAGGGCGATGACCTGTTGTGAATCCTCCATGCGCACGCCGCGCACACCACAGGCTGTCCGCCCCATCGCGCGCACATCCGTTTCGGGGAAACGCACGGCCTTCCCTCCCGAGGTGACCAGCATCACGTCGCGGCTTCCGTCGGGCAGCGCCACATCCACCAGCCGATCGCCCTCGCGCAGGTCCACCGCGATGATGCCGGTGCTGCGGGGCCGCGAGAAGTCGGTCAGCGGGGTCTTCTTGACCGTGCCCGACGTCGTCACCATGAAGACGAACTGATCTTCGCCGTAGCTGCGCACCGGCAGGATCGCGTTGATGCGCTCGTTCGCCTCCAGCGGCAGCAGATTCACGATCGGTTTGCCACGCGCGGCTCGGCTGCCCTGGGGCAGTTCGTAGACCTTGATCCAGTAGACCCGGCCCCGGCTGGAGAAGCACAGGATGGTGTCATGGGTGTTGGCCACCACCAGACGGTCGATGAAGTCCTCTTCGCGGAAGCTGGTCGCGGCCTTGCCGCGCCCACCGCGCCGCTGCGCCCGGTAGGCCGTCACCGGCTGGTACTTGACATACCCGGCGTGGGACAGCGTGACCACCACGTCCTCTTCCCCGATCAGATCTTCCAGCGTCAGGTTGGTGTGGGCCGCCCGGATCTCGGTGCGGCGGGCATCGTTGTACTGCTCGCGCACCGCGAGCAGTTCGTTGCGGATCTCCTCCTGCAGACGCTCGCCGGATCCCAGGATGTCGAGCAGGTCTTCGATCTGGTCCAGCAGTTGCCGGTACTCGTCGAGGATCTTGTCCTGCTCGAGCCCGGTCAGTCGGTGCAGCCGGAGATCCAGGATCGCCTGCGCCTGGCTCTCAGAAAGCCGGTAACCCTCACCGGAGAGTCCGAACTCCGCAGGCAACTCCTCCGGCCGCGAGGCGCGGGCCCCGGCGCGATCCAGCATCGCGGTGACGC